>DOZA01000371.1 GCA_003518245.1 Bacteroidales bacterium
ATCCCTGGATATTCAGTGGTGCAATAAAGAAAATCCATGGACAACCTGCTGAGGGCGATGTAGTTGATGTATTTGATAACAAAGATACATTTCTGGCCAGGGGGCATTACCAGCCTGGTTCCATAGCTGTCAGGATATTAACATTCAGCGATACAATAATAGATGCAGATTTTTACCGTGAAAGGATCAATGATGCTGTAGAGTACCGTAGAGAAACAGGGATTCTGAACCTGCCCTCAACAAATGTATTCAGATTAATTCATGCTGAAGGAGATAATATGCCGGGACTGATAGTCGATCTTTATAATGATATTGCAGTACTGCAGGCACATTCTGCCGGGATGTACTACCAGCGTGAGCTGTTAGCGGAAATCCTGATGTCACTGGAAAACCTGCCTGTATCAGCAGTATACGATAAAAGTAATACCACCCTGACTCATAAAGCAGGTATTGAGCATAGTAACGGTTTCCTGAAAGGTAAACCGGCCGATGATCTGGTTGTTCTTGATCCCCCGGCTTTTGCCAAGCATCAGAATGTTCTGCATAATGCCCTGCAGGGGTATAAACGACTTAATATAAAGGCAATAGAGAAAATAACCCCGGGTGGTATACTCTTTACTTTCTCCTGCTCCCAGGTGGTTAACAGGGAAAATTTCAGAAAATCAGTTTTTGCAGCAGCAGCCAGTGCCGGGAGAAAAGTAAGAATAATAAAACAATTAAGTCAGACTGCCGATCATCCTGTTAATATATTTCATCCGGAAAGTGAATACCTTAAAGGACTTGTTTTATATATAGAGTAGATATGGGAAAGAATAAATACATTGGATTGCTGGCTTCAAGGCTTGGACATCATGAGTGGCAGGTTGAGAATGTGATCCGTTTGATAGAGGATGGTGCCACAATACCGTTTATTAGCCGCTACCGCAAGGAAATGACCGGTAGCCTTGATGAAGTACAGATAAATCATATCAAGGACGAATATGAAAAGCTTGTTAAAATGGATAAGAGGAGGAAGGCGATAATTCGTTCTGTTGAGGAGCAGGATAAGATGACGCCTGACCTGTTGGATCGGTTGAATGCAGCAGTTACAATGACCGAGCTGGAAGATATCTATTTACCATACAGACCAAAACGTAAAACACGTGCATCTGTCGCAAGGAAGAAAGGTCTTGAACCTCTTGCCACAGTGCTGATGAAACAGGAAATAGCTGATCCGGTTACAGAGGCTGAGAAATTTCTTGGTGATGAGGTGGATAGTGTTGAGGATGCCCTTCAGGGAGCAAGGGATATAATTGCTGAATGGATAAACGAAGATGAGAATGCAAGAAAGAAGATAAGAAAACTATTTACCAAAGAGGCAAGAATCGTATCCAGGCTGGTTAAAGGTAAAGAAGGGGAAGGAGCAAAATACAGGGATTACTTTGAATGGGATGAGCTTCTTTCTAAGTGTCCTTCCCACAGGTTGCTGGCAATGAGAAGGGGTGAGGAGGAAGGATTCCTGAGGATAAGTATCAGTCCTGATGAGGGAAAGGCCCTGGATCTGCTTGATGAGATATTTGTAAGGGCCGACAATGATTCCGCAGATCATGTCCTGAATGCCATTAAGGATTCATGGAAAAGATTGCTCGGACCGGCCATGGGAAATGAATTCAGGAATATCTCCAAAGAAAAAGCGGATGAGGAAGCAATAAAAGTATTTGCTGATAATCTAAGGCAGTTGCTGCTGGCATCACCCCTGGGAGAGAAAAGGGTGCTGGCTATAGATCCGGGTTACCGTACCGGATGTAAGGTGGTATGCCTCGATAAGCAGGGCAAATTACTGCATAACGAGACCATCTTTCCCCATCCGCCTCAGAACCAGACCGCCCTTTCAGTAAAGAAAATTTCAAACCTGGTAAATTCTTACAAGATAGAAGCAATAGCAATTGGTAACGGTACAGCCAGCCGTGAAACGGAAGACTTTATCAAATGGATAAAATTTGAAGGTGATATAAAGGTATTTGTGGTGAGTGAAGCAGGAGCCTCAGTCTATTCTGCATCACAGGTGGCCAGGGAAGAATTCCCGGATTATGATGTTACCGTAAGGGGAGCGGTGTCAATTGGCAGGCGGCTGATGGATCCTCTTGCAGAACTGGTAAAGATTGATCCAAAGTCAATAGGAGTGGGCCAATACCAGCATGATGTAGACCAGTCAAAACTGCAGGAAACTCTTAATGATATAGTGGTAAGCTGTGTCAACGCTGTTGGAGTGGAGGTGAATACTGCCAGCAAACATTTGCTTACCTATGTGTCGGGCCTGGGTCCTCAATTGGCAGGTAATATTATCGATTTCAGAAATGAGAATGGACCGTTTAAATCAAGGCAGCAGCTGAAAGAAGTAAAAAGAATGGGAGAAAAAGCATTTGAACAATGTGTCGGCTTCCTGAGAATAAGCCATGCTGATAATCCGCTTGATAAATCAGCTGTACACCCTGAAAGCTACCATATTGTTGAAAAAATGGCATCCGACCTGAGTGTATCGGTGGAGAACCTGATAAACAATGAAGAAAAAATATCAGAGATCAATATAAAGAAATATGTAACTGAAGATACAGGTCTTCCTACACTGGAAGATATCATACAGGAACTGAAAAAACCCGGCAGGGATCCCAGAGCAGAGATAAAAGAATTTAAGTTTGCCGATGTGCGTTCAATAGATGACCTTTCTGAAGGAATGGTTGTGCCGGGTATAGTGACAAACATAACCAGGTTCGGGGCTTTTGTTGATATAGG
>DOZA01000113.1:0-6006 GCA_003518245.1 Bacteroidales bacterium
TCAGTTCTGCCCTTATAATTGGCAACTCCTTATCCCCTGCCGCATTCTCAACGATCCTCTTCCCTGACTCCTCAGGCCACCTGTTAAGCCTTATCTCATACTGTCCGTCACTTGCCACATTAATAACCCATATTTTACTGCCTCTCCTTGAGAAAGCATCATGTGAATAAAGGGTAACAGGGTTTTCATGTTCCGACCCTACGTATATTTCAGCATACCAGTCCGGGGCAGGAGCGTTCTCGTTCCACCATCTTTTATATTGCTCATATAAGTCACTTACAACATCAGGATGCTTATCAGCAATATCATTATGTTGTCCCGGGTCAGCAATAATATCATAAAGTTCATCCTTTTCACGTTTAACCAGTCTCCACCTTTCAGTCATAACCTGGTACTCCTTGTCTTTTACCGGAAACTCTACTCTCTGGTTATGAGTAATAATAGTTCTGTCGGGCCATTCATTAATTTTTCCATTTAACAGAGGCACAAGGCTTTGTCCGTCATAATCGAGATTCTCAGGAGTCTTAAGATTGCATAGGTCTATAAGAGTAGGCATAAGGTCAATATGTGCTGACAGCGCATCAATGTCCCTGCCTCCTCCTATACCTCCTCCCGGCCATCGTATAAAGAAAGGGACCCTGTGTGCATTTTCATATCCCCAGATTTTACCTCCCCGCATTCCTGCACTGTAACCTTCCA
Organism: Bacteroidales bacterium; assembly: GCA_003518245.1. GTDB lineage: Bacteria > Bacteroidota > Bacteroidia > Bacteroidales > VadinHA17 > UBA9300. The sequence continues at coordinate 700 of DOZA01000113.1, forward strand.
GGGGATAACCCGTTTCAAAATCCATAACTATACCTCCAAACCACGGGCATGGCCCGTTATCAGTCATAAATATCAGAATAGTATTATCCTCAAGTCCAAGGTCTTTCAATTCCTTTCTCAGCATAGCAAAATCCTCATCTATCTTGCTAACCATACCATAATAATGTGCCAGCCGATCAGAAACCATATTCTCATACGGTTTAACATATTCTTCGTCTACCCTAAGTGGTGCATGAGGCACATTTGTTGATATATAGCAGAAAAACGGATTATTTCTGTTTTCCCTTATGTATTTAATAGCTTCAGTAAACCAAACAGTATTGCAGTAGCCCTCATACTTTTCAAATACCCCATTATGAACGTATGTATCATCAAAATAATCATTACCCCAATAACCAGGATTTCCTCCCACACCTCCTCCTCCATGCACAACAGATTCAGAGAATCCCCTGTCCTTGGGTCTGAAGGGGTAATTTTCTCCAAGGTGCCATTTACCAAAGATCCCTGTTTCATAACCATTAGAATCAAATATCTCTGCAATAGTTGTCATCCCTTCCCTTAGAAGTGATCTTCCACCAATAGTATGCCACACTCCGGCATTCAGTGAATAACATCCTGTCATCAGAGCTGACCTTGTAGGTGAACAGCAAGGATCAACATGAAAATCTGTAAAGCGTACACACTCCTCATATAACTTATCTAGGTTAGGAGTTTTTACATAAGGGCTGCCATGCGCTCCGATATCTCCATAACCCTGGTCATCAGTCATAATTAAGATCACATTCGGAGGCTGTTTTGAACATGATGCCAGCAAAAGAGAAATCATCACTAAAAGCATTAATGATCTTATGCCAGTGTTATTTATAGAGAATAATGATATAACAGGTTTCATCGTATAGGTTTTTTGCTAATGTTTTTAATTTATTTTGCTATTTCCTGTGCAGTAACGATAGGAACATAACCATTCTCAAGGCCATCAGGGGGAGTTACTATAAGGGCAGGATCTATTGCTACAAGAGCTTTCCCGTCTCTAGGAGCAGGCATATATTCTTTGTCAATAGTAAAGTTACTGTGCATCTTTTCAATAAAGCTCTGAAATTCTTCTCTGGAGGCCTCGCTCCATACGTCTCTATACTGCTGTAGTGAAGGCTGATCAATAAAACGATACCAGTAATAAGTTACTTTTGAACCATCAGCCAGGTATGCATAATAAGGACCTGCTTCCGGTCCAGGCGTCCCCCAGGAACCTGTCTGCGGAGATGAATAATTATTCTTATTAACCGCAGGTTTGAAACTTAAGGACCTCATTTGCGGGGGAACTTCTGAAGCAGATACAACAACCCGTTCTTCTCCAATATCCTTATAATAACGTGGAAATTCCCCATTTGGACTGAGTGGGCTATTTTTCCACTGTAAGCCAAAAGTATAAGTATCAAAAACAGCTGTCTCCACTACTTTATCTATCCCACTCAGATTTTTTCTCTCACTGGTCTGATGAAAATTAATCGGTGAAACTTTGACCTCAGCCATATAGCATGCATCTTCAGAAGTTTTAAACCTACCTGAACATTCACTACCTCCCTTGCGCCATTCGAGTATGTCTGCAGCCAATGCCTTATCAGAATAATATCTTATATCCTGCATCAGGACCGTCCGGCCATTTTCATCAACAGGATAAATAAAATCAGGCACCTTTGAATAAGTTATACCATTTTCATCAGTTGCCTCGAAATACGGTACTGTATTAAATTCCTGTGCTCCCCCTCCTGATTTACCTTCCCTGGCATCAAGACCCCGGCCGTAATCAAAAGTATAATCTTTTGATATCTTGCTCCATGATTCAGGAATAACAAATGCAACAGGTCCTTTAAAATTGTCCAGAGCAAGGAATAGGGTCCAGTGCTGGTCGCCTGTAGGAGGCGGGCCTTCTTTTTTATCCATCAGAGGTAAAGTCATCCATGAATATCCAAATAACTCCCCGCTAGGATTATCCTGGAATGTAAAGCCATCGGGTGGGATAATAAAATGATTACTAAGCTGTGCTATACCCATTTTATCATCATCACTTGCAGTTGTCTTGTTGGACCATCCAGGTGATATAAGATAATTGCCTGTGTAACAGTCTGGGACACCAACTATTTGAAATTTGGGTGGTTTATAGCCAGCACGAAACTGTGTGGATCCCCACATACCCAGGCCACCTTCTATTGTTTGAAATACTGATCCGTAAGTAGGGCCGCGCTCATCCCAGTTATCCCTGGCATGTGTCCCTGGCGGACATAATGGTACAGTTTTATTATCACTGTTATCCGGGACTATCCATGTAGAAGCAAGTCCAATCTGGAAGTTATCGATAGGTTCAGGCAATATTGGATAAACAGCCACATAGAACCCTATCCCGGCACCGTAGCCAGATTCGGGTTGTGGTGCATCTGCTGATATATATCCCATAAGTCCGGATCCCTGAAATAGTTCCTGCGAATATGAATAAATCATATTGTTTCCCTCTTCAGGACCAGTGGCACAGGATGTCATAAATATAACTGATATTACAATAGTAATAATTATTGGTACTTTCTTCATAAACTTAAAGATTTTCACTCCTTATCTGTTCTTCATTGTTAATTACCTTCATTTTACTTCTTGCTAAAACAGCCAGAACCTATTTCTGACCTATTACTATAGGCACATAACCAATTTCATAACCTTCTGGTGGCTGAACCAATAGTGCAGGATCCAGTGAAACAAGGGTACCTGTACCCGGGGGAGCCATATATTCACTATCTTTCAGCCATTGAGCATGGATCATTTCGACAAGTAACTGCAGGCTCTCCTTCTTTTCATTGCTCCAGTTAAACTGTTGTAGTGAAGGCTGGTCTATGAAACGATACCAGCAATATGTAACAGTAGAGCCATCAGCCAGCGTGACAGTCTCAGGTGCGGAGACGGGTCCGGGATCGGACCATGAGCCAGCATCCGGAGAAATGTATGGAGTGCCTCTTTCAGCAAGTTTAAATTCTTTTAATACAAGTTCAGGGGGTACATCTTCTGCAGATACAGGTTCTTTTATACCGTTCCCCACCTGCATATAATACTGAGGAAAATTCCCTGGTTCTGTAACCTGGCTATTATTCCATTTCATCCCAAAAATATTTCCCGGGTATATATATGTATCAAATATACGATCCATGTTTTCCAGTTTAACACCATCCTGATCAAAATCTGGCATAGAGGTAGTCAGCTCAGGTTCCCATGTACCTTCAGGTTGAAATTTTCCTTCACACGATTCTCCACCATTCTGCCAGGCCTTAAAAGTATTATATAAAGCATCCTTTGAATAATACTTCACATCCTGAACAAGGACAGTCTTACCTTGATCATCTACAGGGAATTGCAGTTGAGGTATCTTATAATAGACAGTATCCCCGGTATTACCTGCCATTATTTTCGGCACAGTGTTTATCTCAATAGCTCCACCTCCCATCACACCCGGTCTGGCATCCAATCCACGACCATAATCAGGTTTGTAGTCTTTTGATATTTTGCTCCATGTTTCCGCAATATAATAAGCAACAGGACCTTTAAAATTCATTGAGTTGAGGAAAAGAGTCCAGCTCTGATCACCGGTTGGTGGCGGCCCTTCAGTAGCATCCATAAGGGGTAAAGCCATCCATGCATACCCCAGGAACTGACCGTCCGGGTTGCCCTCGAAAGTTAGACCATCAGGCGGCACCAGCAAACGGTTGCTTAACTGCGCTATTCCCATCTTATCATCGTCCAGAGGCTGTGAGCTACGAAAAAACCCCCAGCCGGGAGATGCTATCTCGAAATCATAGCAGCTGGATGTAGCATTCATGCTGAACTTGGGAGAACCATAACGGAACTTGTTACCCGCCCAGTATCCCAGGCCTCCCTCAATAGTCTGAAACACACTACCCCAGGTAGGGCCTCTTTCAGGCCAGTTATCTCTTGCATGGGTTCCATTCGGACAAAGTGGAAAATCAACATCTGAGTTTTCAGGTATAATCCACGTGCTGGGCAATCCTATCTGAAAGTCCGCCAGGGGCTGTTCTATCAGAGGCCATACAGCAGAATAAAAACTTATACCTGCACCATAATCTGCCGGAGGTTTAGCTGAATTATAACTTATATATCCGTGCAAACCCCTGGATAATTCTGAAAGTACATAAGTATCTACCTTGTCTTTACGGTTTTCAGAACACGAATAAAGAATAATAAAGATAACAGGTAGTAAATAAAATCTGTTCCTCATCATTTAACTAATTGATATTTTTGTAAATATTAATATCCTTAATGCCAGTTATTCTATTGCATCACAATACTCAGAGTTATCGGTTTGTCCTTGTTAAGGAATATTGTCCTTCCATTACTTCTTCCTGATACTTCAATCCTGCCACTTCCATGATCAACTGAAATATTTTTTATTTCCGATGGTACAACAAGTTCTGTTTCCTGGTCCTTTGCCGACACAAGTGTTACATTAATGTTCATGTTATCCCAGGAAAGTCTTTGTATCTTTATCTGTCCGCGACATAAAACACCTTCTATACTGCCTTCAGGAAATTCTGAAGGTAGAGCAGGTAACAATGATACTTTTCCAGGGTCAGAAGCAACCAGCATCTTAATCAGTACAGCGGGCATACCACCACTAATATCCATATTAAACAGTGACCTGTGGTTATGCATTGATGCAAGATTATTCAGCCAGAAACGGTTTACCAGGTGCTGAAGACATTCATATACCAGTTCCCCTTCCCCAAGACTGGCAGAAGCCTGCCCCAGTTGAACAAGACCGAATGACATGAATCCTGAACGGCTACCTCTCCAGTGTTTATCAAGTTTATATTCAATGCTTTTCCTGAATGCTTCCTGAAGCTCTTTGCTTGCCTCTATTTCAGGACTTATCCCATCATATAAAGGATAAAGCTGTGAAGAATGCCGGTGTGCATCATTATTCGCCAGTTTTGGTGTAAGCCATTCTTTTATTATGCCATCTTCATCAATCATATAAGGGGGCATTTTTTCAATCATTTTCTCCCACATGCTGATCTTATCCTTGTTAACACCCAGTTCCCTGGATGCAGAGATAGTATTTGTTAACAATTCTTTTGCAACAGCAACATCCATAGTTGCATTAAATGTCCCCTGCGAATTGGTATTACCAGGTGCATTTTCAGGTGATTGTGTCGGAGAAAAAACATACCGACCATCAGGTCTCTCATATAAATAATCCTCGAAAAACAAAGCAGCTTTTTCCATGAATGGCAGCGCGTGTTCAGCTAAAAA
>DOZA01000113.1:6063-7747 GCA_003518245.1 Bacteroidales bacterium
CCTGCCACCCAGAATCCACCTGCAAACCTGGGAGCCAGGGCATTATTATAGGCATTAGTCGTTGATCTTGAGGGTAAAATGATACCTCTTGAATTAAAAATATGTTTTGCATTAATTTCCATATAGGGAACAACAGATTCCATATAGGAAGTATAAGCCAGCATCAGTTCAGGCATATTACCCATGAGTATGCTGGCAATTGCAGATGGGACATTCCCGTTATGAGTAAAATCGCTTGCCCAGCCCGGCACATAAGTACCTCCCCAGTCACCCTGTAATGTAGGTGGTAACTCTCCAACACATGAAATGATATTATACCTTGCGGCATCAAACTCTTTTTCAAGCAGTGCCATATTCATATTTTCATTAGACGATTGGGCTATTAATTCTTCGGTAGTAAGCTCATGATCCTTTCCTCCTCCAAGATCAAGCTTCATGCGGTTAAACATTTCCCCATGTATAACTGCATGTCGTTTGAGAAGCATGCTAAAATCAGAGGGCAGCCCTGCAATATTCTCTTTCATTTCATCTTCCTTGCTATTATCCGGATCATATATTACATCAAGATCAATCAATATCAATACATCACCTCCTCCGCTTATCCTGAGCAACGATCTTTCTTTTTTCATCTGACCGTCATTTTTTACCACCTTAGCCACTCCTTCCAGCCTATGGATACTTCCCGGGTAAGCCCTGGTAAAAGAATTACTGTAGGAAACGGCCCCGTCCTCAGCTTTACTCTGTATATCCGAAACATGTGCTTCAAATACCTGATAAGACCTGGAAATGGTCCTGGCATCAAGCTTATCTGACGGCTTTCTTGGCCCGATACTAAGCTCACAATCTATTGCACCAGCCGGCCCGCTTATTTGCAATACAGCAATACCGTCGGCCCTGGAAACAAACATTTTCCTTTCAAAAACGCCTCTGTCATCAGCCCAGTGAACGGTTGCAACACCTGTCTGGAAATCCACAGAACGCATATAATCCTTCACTTTGCCCTCATGCTCCATTTTGAGGTTCAGGTCAAATGCAGGAACAAAAGGATCAGGGTACATAAAGCTTTCCTGACCCGAAAGATCAAACGCAAGTTCCGTTGCTTGTTTGTAAAGTCCCCTGTCAATAAGGTTTCTTATTTCAAATAACATGTGTGAATTATCCGGCGGTACTGTCGGGGTTCCTTTCGGAAGAAATAGCCTTTCATGGCTGAAAATGATGGTTTCATCCAATGGCCTGCTCAGGATATTAATCCCAATGGTACCATTTCCGCTGATTAAGCCCTCCTCCCATGTCCGGGCAGCTTCTGAACTTATAAACCCCCTTTCGGGTACCTTGAGTTTTTTGGGCCCTGAAGCTGGTCCGGATATCAAGATTGCTACGGGAGTAACCAGTGCTACCAGTGAAATAATAAGCCTTCTTAGAGTCATAATCGCTAATTTTATTGTTATCATTTTTATTGTGTAATTATTACCTGCAAATTAGTCAATTATTTTTAATCCTTAATAATAATACTAATCATATTGTCTGATGAAGCTTACATTATTTATATCAATTCTACATTATCATGTATGGAATTAAACATCACCTATAAAAAACTAATTAGAATAATTGTTTATTTTTATAATAAAATTTTCAATTCTACTGATTAATAAAATCATGAAAAAAAATCAAAAAAAATCAAATA
>DOZA01000186.1 GCA_003518245.1 Bacteroidales bacterium
CAATTCTTTCAGAAGTGATAGTACATCTTTTCTGAAACCATCAATATTATCTATAGGCATCAGGCTTAGCATACCTAAATAAAGTTTACCCTCTCCCTTCCCACTGATCTCAATAGAAGCATTATGAGTAAACACTTCAGAGGAGAAATGCAGCGGGTATTCACTGTAGCCCTGCTTAAAAGAATCAATTATAACTTCTTCTTCGAAACCTCCTGCAGATAGTATTACAGACACTTCTTCAATACCGGGATCTGTTTTAAGTATTATTCGTCCCGTATATTCCATTCCTTTATTCAGCCCCAGCTCATCCTGTACAAGAGATACTTCGTCACCAGGTCTTATAATAAGCAAAGGTGTTATATCACCTACAAAAGAGTCAGCATTATCGGCTTTAACCAGATTGCTGTTACCATGTATTTCCCATTCTGAACGCTTGTCACCTGGTTCATAATAAAACTTGCGGTCTCGTATCATCTCGGCCCATATACCTCCGTAGATACATTTCCCCAGATGTTCAATAAACTGGCCGTAGATATATTCAGAGATTGGTTCTCCCCTGTCTTCAATATCAATGCTTAAAGAAGTTTTAAAACTATTTTCAGATAGTAGTTCAAACTTCATATTATCAAACCATGCTCGTCCTGTTGCCCTCATACCCAGGCTCAGCACACATGAAACTATTGCAGCATCATTGTTACCTGTTTCAAATTCATATTCCACCAGGGTCCATCCATTATCTCCTTCAAAATGGACTGTCTCCACATCCATGCCATCAATTCGTATAGCAGCTCCCCTTCCCTGTTCCGGAATAAGATTATCAGTTTTAATATAACCAGTAAACCTGTACCTTGACCACGGTTTTAAATTGACTTTATTGTACCACCGTCCATTTGAAGGCTTATTGCTGAATATTGTAAAGCTCTTATTTCCATCTACGGCATCAAAATCATAGAAAAGAGTAGCTCCATCCCTCCTGCTTTCAGGGGTCCAGTACAAAACTTCGGATGAGACTACATATTCTGCAGAGCCATTTCTGAGCTCACCCCACTTAGATCCTGTAAGGGGCTGGTTATTGTCCTTTAACGAGCAGCTAGAAACAATTGTAATTACAAGCACTAAGAATAGTAATTTTTTCATAATTGTATATTTATTTTGGCATAACACCTGTTCTCCAGGCCCATCTTTCCCATTCATCTTTTAGATCATTAACAAGATCAGGGTATTTATCTGCTAGGTTATTGAGTTCAGTTCTGTCATTTCCCATATCGTATAATTCCCAGTCTCCGTTATACAAAGCTACCAGTTTCCATTTTCCTTTTCGTATATACCTGTTCCATTCATGCTCAAAGCAATAAGATTCCCTCCCTGTGGATGAATTATCAGTTGCTGCTTCATATAGGCTAATACCTTCAAGTGGTATAATGGCATTGCCATTATATGTTTCAGGATATTCTGCTCCCGTTATATCAACGATTGTTGCCATAATATCTATTATCCCTGATACCTGGTGTCTCAGTCCATTTAAGTTTTTTATTTTCTCAGGCCAGTGTATTATGAAGGGTGAGGCTACTCCTCCTTCATGACCATAATGTTTATACCAACGAAAAGGAGTATTACTCAGGTTAGCCCATTCTGTTTCATAGCTTGAATAAGTAGTATCTGAACCGGGTATGATTCCGGGCTTATTCCCAAAATGAAGTTTCACATTATCAAAGTTTGCTTCAGGCGCATATCTTCTCACCCATTCCGTTTCCGCAGTCCATCCTTCTGCGCATCCTCCATTATCGGAAAGAAAGAAAATAATAGTATTGGCAAGTTGATTAGTATTTTCAAGTGTTTTAATTATCCGTCCTATGCCATTATCCATTATATCTACCTGGGCTGCATATGTTGCCATTCTTCTTGCCTGCCACTTCTTTTCCTTCACTGCTTCCCATGCCGTGACATTTTTATCCCTGGGAGATAGTTTAATTTTTTTATCTATAATACCCATTTCTAAAAGCTTATCATATCTCTCTTGTCTAAGAACATCCCATCCTTTTTCATATAGTTCCTGGTATTTGTTTATTATTTCTTCCGGTGCGTGAAGGGGCCAGTGTGGGGCTGTATATGCCACATACAGGAAGAATGGCTTATCCGGGCTGATATACATATGATTTTGTATAAAGGCGCAAGCAGTATCTGATATTGCATCAGTATAATAAAATCCTTTCTTTGCGTTTACAGGTTCGTTCATCAAGGTGAGTGTTGCGGGATTATAGAAACTGCCGGCACCTGTTATAGTGCCGAAAAATCGGTCAAATCCACGCTGAAGGGGCCAGTTACTTTTATCTTCAGGAGTAACTGACCGTGATACATGCCATTTGCCGGACATATAAGTAGAATAACCTGAGGCACCCAGGACCTCTGCTATTGTCACACAGTTGCGATTTATTTCCCCATAATACCCTCCTTCTCTTACAACGCCGTCAACCATATGTCCAAGACCCGTCTGATGAGGATAGAGACCTGTTAATAAAGATGCCCTAGTAGGACAACAACGTGCATTATTATAAAACTGTGTAAATCGTATACCCTCAGATGCCAGCCGGTCAAGGTTGGGTGTCTCTATTTCACCTCCATAATATCCTATATCAGAAAATCCCATATCATCAGCCATTATCAGAATAATATTCGGTCTTTCAATATTTTTCGTGCAGGATGCAATTAATGCTATCATAAAACTGATTAATACAACCTTTTTATGGTTCATAGTTAGTATCATTATCTTTTTGTTTATTTGTTTATTTGTTTATT
>DOZA01000110.1 GCA_003518245.1 Bacteroidales bacterium
ATATAATGGTGCAAGCATAGGTGATAATTGCAGGATAGGAGAAGAAACAGCAATATATCCGGGAGTGACTATTTACCATGAATGCATTATCGGGAAAAACTGTACAATACATGCCGGCTCGGTAATAGGAAGTGATGGATTTGGTTTTGCCCCTCAGTCGGATGATAACTATAAGAAAATACCCCAGCTTGGAAATGTAATCATGGAAGATAATATTGAAATAGGCGCTAATGTTGTTATTGACCGTGCAACTATGGGCTCAACAATAATACGAAAAGGTGTTAAGCTGGATAACCTGATACAGATAGGACATAATGTTGAGATAGGTGAAAATACCGTTATGGCCGGGCAGTCAGGCATAGCCGGATCTACAAAAGTAGGCCAGAACTGTATGTTTGGAGGGCAGGTAGGCATTACCGGTCATGTTAAAATAGCGAAGGGAACCAAGGCTGCTGCACAATCCGGGATAAACTCGCATATACTTAAAGAGAATACTACGGTGTACGGTACCCCTGCCTTTGAGTATAGAAAAGCCCAGCTTTCACATATTATTTTCAGGAGACTGCCGGAACTTAAGGAAAAAATTGAAAAAATGGGGAAAGAGATCAATGATATAAAAAACAGATAATCAGAGACGTTCAAAACGAATTTGTTTGATTTCAACCATGTTAGCACGGGTTTTTATAGCTCGTTCGAAAATTTTTTTATTTCTTTGCACCCATATAAATCTGATAAAGAACCGTATTAAATGAGTATAAAGAACCAGAGAACACTTGCTAGGGAAGTAAGCTTAAAAGGAAAAGGATTACATTCCGGGATAGATGTTACTATTACCTTTAAACCTGCACCGGTTGACCATGGTTATAAATTTTGCAGGATTGATATGCCCGGCAAGCATGTAATAAGAGCACTGGCCGAGAATGTTACTGAGACAACAAGGGGTACAACACTGGAGGAAAATGGCGCATCAGTTGCCACAATAGAACATGTACTGGCAGCTTTTTACGGGATGAACCTCGATAATGTCCTGGTTGAATTAGACGGACCGGAAGCACCTATAATGGGTGGCAGTGCCATGAAGTTTACCGAGGCAATAATTGAAGCAGGTATAGTTGAACAGAATTCACCGAGAAAGTACTTTGAGGTAAAAGATAAAATAGTATACTCGGATGAGGAACACGGGGTTGACTTAATAATCTATCCTGATGATCACCTCAGTATCAATGTGCTTATTGATTATAATTCAAAGATACTGGGTAACCAGTATGCAGTGCTCGACCGTAAAGATGATTTTGCAAAAGACATTGCCAAGAGCAGGACATTTGTATTTTTCCACGAGCTTGAACCTTTGTTCAAGGCAGGAAGGATAAAAGGAGGCGACCTTGATAATGCAATAGTTATACTAGAGAAAGAAGTACCGCAATCAGAGATTGATCGCATTGCCAGGATGTTTGATAAGCCGAATATTAATGCCCATGAAGAGGGAATATTAAATAATACTGCACTGCGATATCCCAATGAGCCCGCACGCCATAAACTTCTTGATCTGATAGGAGATATGGCTCTTGTAGGTCAACATATTAAAGGCAAGATTGTTGCTACAAGGCCTGGTCACCTGGCTAATACCAGGCTAGCCAGACTAGTCAGGCAGGAAATAAAAAAGTCAGCCTCAAAAAAAGATGTACCGGTTTATGATCCTACTGTAGAACCTGTTTATAATATAGAGGAAATAAAGAAAAGATTACGTCACAGGTATCCGTTCCTGATGGTTGATAAAGTGATTTACAAAGATGAGAATACCGTTGTTGGTATCAAGAATATTACATTCAATGAATATTTTTTTCAGGGCCATTTCCCTGAGGAGTCGGTAATGCCGGGGGTGCTTCTTGTTGAATCTATGGCACAGGTAGGAGGTATGCTTGTACTAGGCGATGTAGAAGATCCTGAACAGTGGTCAACATATTTCCTTAAGATTGATAAGGTGAAATTTAAAAGGAAAGTTGTGCCGGGTGATACACTGATAATTAAACTTGATATGTCTGAACCCCCAAGAAGAGGTATTGTTTATATGTACGGACAAATTTATGTCGGAAATAATCTCGTTGTTGAGGGTGAAATGGTTGCTCAGGTAGTTAAAAATAAAGAATAATGATTTCAAACCAGGCTTTTATTCATCCTGATGCAAGGATAGGTAAAAATGTCAAAATTGAACCCTATTCTTATATCTCGGGTGATGTTGTTATAGGCGATAATAGCTGGATAGGTCCAAACGCCACTGTTCTTGACGGAGCACGCATGGGAGAGAATTGCAGGGTTTTTCCTGGAGCAGTTATTTCAGCTATACCACAGGATATGAAATTTTCCGGCGAGAGAACAACCACCGAGATAGGCAATAATTGTACTTTCAGGGAAGGTGCCACCATAAATCGTGGAACAGTAGCTCAGGGCAAAACAATAATGGGTAATAACTGCCTGATGATGGCTAATTCACATGTGGCACATGATTGCATTCTTGGAAATAACTGTATACTTGTAAATAATGTACTCTTAGCCGGTGAAGTACATATGGATGATTATGCTATTATGGGTGGAGGATCAGCAGCACATCAGTTTTGCAGGTTGGGAGCACATGTTATGGTCAGTGGCGGTGCAATGTTTAAGAAAGATATACCACCTTATATACTTGTAAATCACAACCCTGTGGGTTTTGCAGGAATCAATAAAATAGGACTGAAGAGAAGAGGGTTTAAACAGGAAACTATAGGTGAAATCGAGGCAATCTATAAAATAATCTACTTCAGTGACAGGAATATTTCCCAAGCTCTTGAACATATAAAGGATAATTTCATGCCTACGGAGGAAAGAGACTATATTATCGATTTCATCTCAGGTTCAAAGCGCGGTATTTTGAAATCTGCAATCAAGTAGGGGCTGTCAGCTCCCTATCCTTTCCCCGTTTGCCTTTGATCGGTAGCCTTTCATCGAATTTATTATTCTACCTTTGCCCCAAATTTAATTAGTTATGCCAGAAAAAGATAAATCAGGTGAACAGGGTTTCGGTAAGTATATCCTGATAAAGGAAATTCAAAATAAGCATAAATCCCTCTTTGATATAAACGTTTCTGAAAATTATGTATCAGGAATATTATACCTTGAAGGTATTCATTTTAACCTTATGTATTTTCCCTTGAAGCACCTTGGTTACAAGGCTGTGGTAAATTCAATAGCTGATCTTTACTGCAGGGGGCAGTTGCCTGAATCGATAATGGTACAAATGGGAGTAAGTGTAAGGTTTAAGAAAGAAGATATTGAATCATTAGTGGAAGGAATAAGCCTGGCATGCGAACGTTATTCACTGAAGATATCAACACTTGATATCAGCAGTTCACTTACAGGTCTGACACTTGGTATATCAGCTTTTGGAACAACAGGTGATCTGTCAAAGAGAGTAGTACCAGAATCAACCGACCTGGTGTGTGTTACCGGTGACCTTGGAGCGGCTTATATGGGTCTTCAGTTGCTTGAGCGGGAACGCAGGGTGTTCGAAGAAGGGGGTACGCAACCTAAACTGAAAGGATTTGAGTATGTTATCGGGCGGCAGTTGAAACCTGAATTGAAAACATCTCTGCTGGATAAAGTAAGGAACAATGAAATTCCACTCGGTCTTATTAGAACTGTCAGGGATGGACTGGCATCGGAACTGCTGCATATTTCCTCTACTACCGGTCTGGGATGCAGGATATACCATGATAAACTTCCTGTTGACCGGGATACAGCATCAGCCGGACGTGAACTCGGATTTGAGCCTCTTATAGCCGCACTCAATGGTGGTGATGATTTTGAGTTTGTTTTTACAGTACCGGTAAAAGAACATGAAAAGATTGAGGGTATTGAAGGAATAAATATTATCGGGCACCTGGTACCACAGGAGGAAGGGAACAGCCTGGTATTGCCCGATGGCAGCCTGGCAGAATTGAAGGCCCAGGGTTGGGGAGAGGATAATCAGTTATGATAGATGAGTTACACTTTCGCTGGCGCGGATCTCCCACTTTCGCTGGCGCGGATCTCCCACCTTCGCTGGCGCGGATCTCCCACTTTCGCTGGCGCGGCTCTCCCACCTTCGCTGGCGCGGATCTCCCACTTTCGCT
>DOZA01000403.1 GCA_003518245.1 Bacteroidales bacterium
ATACCACATTAATCCCTGCATTTTTCATTCTCATGGCATATTCCTTCCCTTCGTCCCTGAGAGGGTCAACCTGTGCTGTTATGAATAGCACTGGTGGCATCTCTTTATCCAGCCTGGCATTGAGAGGCGAAATATACGGATGCGTAATATCAATATTATCAGGAATATAAGCGGATTTACACTTGTTTATAAAATCTTTGCTGACAAGATAACTTTTTCCCTCCAGCATGAAATATTGTCGTGAAGGATAAATTGTCTCCTCGAAGGTTGTGGCACCACAAACTATTATTTGTGCTTCTATGTCCGGTCCGCAACTGTCGTAGCTCATCAGTGCCATAACCGCTGCCAGATTACCTCCTGCACTTTCTCCCATGACTATTATCTTACCGGTATCACCCCCGTAATCATCTATATTTCTCTCAGTCCATTTTAAAGCCGTGTAACAATCATTCACTGCAAAGGGGAAAGGATAGTCAGGTGCCAGTCTGTAATCTACCGAAACAAGGATTGTTTCTGTTTCTTTTGCCAGTTTTCTGCATAACCTGTCAAAGATCTCAACTGATCCCCAGATAAAACCACCACCGTGATAATAAACCAGTACAGATAATCCATTCCTTCTTCTTTCAGGCACATTACAGTATAATCTTACAGGAATAAAAGCAGTATCAACAAGTATTTCTATATCTTCAATATACCTTACGTTTGGTTTTATCAGATTTAATAAGTTCTTCTTGGAATTAAATACTGAATCAGGATTTACAGAATACCTGTCCGCATGTTTTAATATCAGGTTGCACCTGGGTGTCAACCTTGTCCCAGGTTCAGGGGTTCCACAATTGTTTTTTATCTCCGATGGTTTATAACCACTTAATATGCACATCATTTCAGTGCATGACTGTAATGTAATTACTGACAGTAATCCAAAAAAGATTATGAAAATCCTGTTATCCATAGCAAGCCAAAGATGGTATCTACAAATTAATAAGAATTTATGATAATTACAAGCATCCTGTAATCAGCTTAAATAATTTCATAACCATGTCAGCGTAATCATAATTGACTCACCCTGCTAGCGCAGGCCTTGTCGAGCTCGTCACATTGGCTAGCCTGCAGCAAACTCATGTTCCTCGGTTCCAATATTCCAATATTATTTATAATTTTATGTGCACTAACAAATTAAACACATCACTCATGAGAAATTCAGTATTGTTCATTTTTCTTCTTTCGCTAGCAGGTTTATTTTCCTGTACGCCGGCTGAAAAGGCCGACCTGGTTATACTTAACGGTAAAGTGGTTACTATCGATAAGAGTAACCCCCGTGCCGAAGCTGTTGCTGTTGTTGATGACAAAATAGTAGCTGTTGGTAAGAACTCACGTATAAAAAAGTATATTGATGAATCATTAACCGAGGTTATAGATGCTGCAGGCAGGCTGGTAATCCCGGGTTTTAATGATGCTCATGCTCATTTTGGTCCTTTAAATCCTGATTATGTAGAGTTAAGGTATATTACCGACCCGGCTGTAATAACAGAAAAAGTTAAAGAGAAGGTGGCAAAGGCAAAGCCCGGTGAGCTTATCAGGGGAGGGCACTGGGAACATGAAATGTTCACAACCAGGGAGTGGCCTACAAAGGAACTGATAGATGAAGTTTCCCCCGACAACCCGGTGGCCTTGAGCAGAGCCGATGGTCATTCAATACTTGTTAATAGTTATGTTATTAAAAATTCGGGTATTACTAAGAATACGCCCGATCCTTTCGGTGGTGAAATACAGCGTGATCCTGAAACAGGTGAACCAACAGGTATATTCAAGGAGTCTGCCAAGAGGTTGCTGAAATTTGGAGCTGTCCAGGTTGAAAGAACTGAGAAAGAAAATGCTGAAAGGGAATGGAAAGGATACCTGATGGCCCTTGAAAAAGCACGTAAGCTGGGGGTAACAAGTATACAAATTCCCGGAACGGCTGATTGGGAAATGTATGATAAAATATTAGAAGAAGGAGAATTGACATGCAGGATAGATATTGGTGGGGTGCTGACAGCTGACCAGGAAAGACTGGATGAATATGATGTACTCAGGATGAAATATCCTCCCGAAAACACCTGGCTGAGGTTTGGTTATCTTAAAGGTTTTATTGATGGTACACTTGGTTCGGGGACAGCTTTAATGTTTGAACCTTTCAGTGATGAGCCTGATAAAACAGGACTGCCGCAAATGACTTATGAGGAACTTGAAGAAAAAGTACTGGCATCAGATGCAGCAGGTTTCCAGATAGGTATACATGCCATTGGTACAAAAGGAAATAACTGGATACTTAATGCGTATGAGAAAGCACAGGAAGTGAATGGTGAACGCAACAGTCGTCACAGAAGTGAGCATGCCCAGCTGCTTACAATGGATGATCTACCGCGTTTTGCCGAACTGGGTGTGATAGCTTCAATGCAGCCAACTCACTGTATAACCGATAAGCGGTTCTGTGAAAAGCGCATAGGGATAGAAAGGAGCAAAGGTGCATATGCATGGCGTTCATTACTGGATACAGGTGCAAAAATAGCCTTTGGAACCGATTATTCTGTTGAACCTCTTAACCCTATGGAAGGATTATATGCAGCTGTTACTCGTAAAGACAGAAGGGGTGAAGAAGGTGATGGTTGGTTCCCCGAAGAAAAATTGAGTATGGAGAAAGCTATTGAACTCTATACACTGGGATCAGCTTATGCACAATTCATGGAAGATCGTAAAGGAATGATAAAACAGGGTTACCTGGCCGATATAGTTATCACCGATAAGGATCTGATGTCTGTTCCTGAAAGAGAGATAATGAAAACAACTGTTGACTATACAATCGTAGGTGGCAAAATCGTTTTTCAGGTAATTGTTTTTATGTAGAGACGTTGCACGCAACGTCTCTACCTTTATTTTATCTTCCAGAGTTCAATGTCCTTAAACTCCACAGGGTGACTCTCAGCCTGCAGTGAGATATAACCTGCATCCAGGAGTGTGCCAGCAGGCAGGAGGAAGCCTTCGGGAAGGTCATTTCCATCAATCTGTGGCCTGTGGTAAGTGATAACGGTATCTCCGTCAACAATATGATGAATTATGCTGTCAGCATAGACTATGACTTCTGCAGAAACCCAGATATCACCATGGTATGTTTTTGAACTGCTGTTGGTGCAGTGTCTTGTAATTAATTCATCATTCATGATCACATTAGTGCCTGGTGTACATAGATTGAGTGTCGATCTTTCTGTAACACCGTCACCTCCCAGGAACTGAGCTTCTATTGATACAGGGAAGTTCTGGTCCTGAAGCATTGATTCGGGCGACTGGCAATGCAGCATAATACCACTGTTACGGTATGCCCAGCCAGGACCTTCGGGAACCTGTTCGCCGGTAAAACGGTATTTAAGCCTCAATTTACATTTTGATAACTTCTCATTATAGAAAATATGGCCGAATTCACCATTAAATTTCTCATAATTGTCATACGATACCTTCAATACACCATCTTCAACCCTGAATGTATTATTAAAGTTTTCATTAAGAGGGTAACCGGCTATTTTAACAGTCCAGCCATCAAGGTTCTTCCCGTTAAAAATACTCTGCCATTGTTCTTCAACCTGGTCCTTAACGGAACAGGAAATGGTTGTCAAGGCAATTGCAGCCCAGATAATCAATAATTTTTTCATGTTATTTATTTTTATTTAACCTGATAATCATGTTGGCTATTTTCCTCCTGTATTCCAGAATTTCCGCCGGGTTCTTCGTATAGGATTTACCGTCATTGAACAGTCTCCCTTCTATATCAAGTAATTTATCTGCTTGTTTTGACAGTTTTCTATTTTTACGTTTTGCTTTGCTGATTAAATTCTCAAGTGTTTTAAGATATTCATAATCCTCAATTCCCTGTCTTAAAAACTCCAGTCTTAATGATGGGATGGGACTTGCTATATAAGTACTTCTATCCTTATTGGGGTTTCTGTTGGGAGGGTAAAACAACCTTCCATCACCGTTGCCCCAGACTGTTTGTTTACCGTAGGGCCATCCGTATCCCTGGACAAATGAGGCAGGTTCAGTCCATGGGTTCTGGAGGTAGTTCTCAGGTGAAGCGGAATATGAATCCCAGTAATTGGATGACCATATCAGAATACCATTAAGGTCCCATGAATAGGTCATCCACATCCACATCCTCATATTTATTGCATCATGATCAATAAACAAAGAAATCCAGGGTGCTTTGGGTGCCGTGCAGAGATATGACCAGTATTCCTGTCCTGTAGATACTATCTTTTTGGCTTTAACAGGATCAACTTTGTGAAAAATAGTACAGGTAATATCTGTAACATCCATTATTTCAGGGCCGGGTTCATTTTCTGTGATGAATGTATTTATTAATGGAGCAGATTTCTTAATCGTTTCCATACCTTTCCTTACAAATGGATAGTCTTTTTCACCTGGTTCATCAAACCAGTATACATATTCTTTTCCCAGCCAGCCTTTTTCTTCAAGATGCTCCTCCATAAGTTTCAGATATTTGCTCATGAGGATATCATAAACCGGGCTTCCTTTCATAAAACCTTCAAATACACCTTCCTTCCTGCTATAATAAGTTCCGCTTCCCATACCCTTGAGATAGAGCCTGAATGAATTGAAACCAAATTTATCAAGATACCTGCGCCCTGCTTTGTCAAACTCACTGAAATCAAGATTTATATCTATATCATCTGCTTTTACTTCAAAGTTTCCCTGGTCAAGGAGATTAATATTTCTTTCATTTTGAGTAAAGACAATATCGTCAATCCAGACTGTCCCGGTGTTCTCACCGGCAATTGTCCTGAAAGCAGGAAATATAGATAGGCTGACATATGTAACTTCATCAGAAAAATATCCCGGTCTGAATTCCTGGCTTTTCCATATTGAATCACTGGTGAATACTTCCATTTTGTTTTCGAATACCAGCTTTTCTCCTTCACTGTTGAAACCCTCCAGGAGAATACAGTATTGATGGTCATGCACCGTAGCTTTATTTTTCCATCTTAATAAATACTTCTTTTCAGGATCAATATTTATCTTTCTTTTATAACTGGCTGAAATTGAGGCTGCCGGATTATTATCTTCAATCCTGTAGGAATAATCCCCGTTATATGAATTCTCATAATCAAATATTCCTCCTTTCCAGGCCAATCCGGTTACTTTTTCCTCTACGGGATGAAGATAGAAGGGATCGTATGGGGCTATCTTATAATCCCTGAATGACTTCATATAGAGATCAAATGTATTTTTGATCTCTTCCTTGTTTTTCAGGTTATGGTATTGAATTATTTTGTCCACACTAAGACCAAATCCTGATCGCAGACTGGTTATTTCAGGAAGTGCAAAATCCCATACGGTTAGTTTTACCGGTATATCCTCTTTCCAATTTGAACTTTCTAATTTTACATTCCCATAGTATATACCTGCAGGTGTTTTATCCGGAACATAAACATTTATCCAGAATGTAGTATTCTCTCCCCCGAAGGCTGTTACCGGACCTTTTACTTCAGGAAGAGGATCGGGCCACTGCCCGGCATATCCGTACGAATCGGTTGGTTTGGTAATCTTTACGTATTCAACTTTTCGTATATCGACTGACTGGCAACTGATTACTTTACTATCTGAAACAAGATCAGTAATGCTTACCCTGAGCTCTTCGATCCTTGATGCAGGCTTGAGGATTAACTGGAATGGTTCATACTCATTTTTTCCTGACCATATATAAACTGTATCTCCTTGCGATTGGGGTACAGGTGTATCGAGCATAATCTTATAAGCACCTTCACACCACCAAACTGACAGGTTGTAATTTTCGCTTAAAACACTTCCAAAACCTCCTGCAGTGAGGTGGTAAGGATCAGTTTTTTGACTGTGGAGAGATGAGGTTGAAAATAACAGGATAATCAGGGGAAGAAGGTAATAATTAAATGATCTCATTTCAGATATTATGATTTTACAATTTCAGCCATTAAAGTTAGCAATTAATGTTTCCTGTTAATATTTATAATTACTAAAAAAAAACGGGGTATTTTAGACTAAAATTATCATTTATGCGAATTACAATTATAGG
>DOZA01000287.1 GCA_003518245.1 Bacteroidales bacterium
GTACGGATTATGGGTCGACAGTGGTTATCCCCATGTATACAACCTGCTAAAATAAATTAAATGAGTAAACGCCTGCTGGCAATAGGGGATACGCATGGATGTTACAAACAGTTATATATCCTGATGACCGGGGTTATTAACCTTACCATGAATGATAAAATTGTTTTGCTGGGTGATTATATCGACAGGGGAGCTGAAAGTAAAGCAGTGATCGATATGATCATGGAACTGAAATCAAAACGTTATGATATTGTTCCACTGAAGGGTAACCATGAAGATATGATGATAAATGCCCCGAATAGTGCACTTGATAACTATAACTGGATACTTAACGGTGGCGATGAAACTCTTAAAAGCTTTGGTGTGAGGTATGTGAATGATATTGAAAAGAAATACATGGAATTCATATCTGGATTATATCCTTATCATATAGTTGATAATTACATCTTTGTTCATGCTGGGTTTAATGATGATATTGAAAATCCCTTTGAGGATGAATATAGTATGTTGTGGGAAAGAAGGTATGAATATTATTCTCCTGTTTTTAAAGATAAGATAATCATTCACGGGCATCGGCCACATCCTCTTTCAGAGCTGAAGGAGCAGGTTAAGCATTCATCCCGGGTAATTAATATAGATACAGGCTGTGTTTATGGTAAGGATCGCGGACTGGGTGATTTGACAGCCATTGACCTTCATAGCATGAAACTTTATAGCGTCAGCTGCTGATCTTATCTCTCATAACTTGTCCTGAGCGAGCTCCTGGCGCGAGTTGGAGGGCTCATCTCCTCCCTGATCTTCTCCAGGTCAATATACCCGTCAATTGTATCAAGCCATATCTTACCATCTTCTTTAATAAATCCAAATAACCCATACCTGGTTTTCAGAATCTTATCGTCTACACGCTCCATCATACGTACATTATACAGGATTGAGTATTCATCAACCCTGTCTGCTCCTTCTTCATATATGGTGATATTAACCTGAACCCATTCTTTATCAGGGCTTTCATCCATAAGGGTAATACTAAGGTGCTGATTATCTTCCAGGTATTTGAATTCCCGGAGTTGTTTTTTATCTACCAGCAATATATTTTTTTTGAGGTCGGTATCAATAAATATCTTTCCTTCTTCAGGTGTGCTACCCTCGTATATATCCAGTATTTTTTCAGTTTTACCTATTTCAGCTCCGGTATTTAGCCCTGGGATGTTTTTGTAACTTAATCCTGAAATACAATTGTCTTCCCAATGAGAACCTTTATAGGAATCATAAATTTCAATTTTTATAAAAAAGCTGAACATGGGAGTCAAATCACATGTCGGGCAAACCTCTCGCCGTTGTTTAATTTCATCACTGAAATCTTTAATGAATAATGTTAGGAGTGAGTCTTTTAAAGGCATTACCTTTTCCTCTCTGAAAGGAGTACTAAAAGACTGTGATCCCATTTTGTCATCAAGCATTATTGTATGAGGCTCCGCAACCTCCTGTAACCTGTAGAGGGTTACTATTTCGCTATCGTCTCCTTCAAGATAAAAACCCGCATAAAGACTTAATTTTATGTTCCTGGGCCTGCTGTTCATCTTAAACAGCCTTTCAGATTTCTGGTAACCGTTATCTATTATGATAGTATCAGGATAGTAACTGTCTGTCTTGAAAAATATATACTCACCGGTTCCATCGCCTTTTACTCCTTCTACCCAGGCAGTGGTGGGATCGTTGTCAAACAGGTTATGACCACCATATTTACCAAGCCCCTCAAAAGGATCTATCGGATCCAGTTCTGAACTGACGAAATAATATATTAATTTATTATTGATCTTTATTGATCTGAAATATATTTCTTCCCATTTGTTAGCAACATTTTGAATATTAATATCCCTTGTATTGCTGGTAGTCTCTTCTTTATCTCCTGCGAAACAATACGATAGTGAAAATAATATAAATATTGCCGCGACAGCGAAAATTTTCCTGTGATACATACTATTCAAGATTAAGTGGTTTACAAGAAGTAAATAAAGTTATATAATTTGTGCTACAATACACAATATTCATCCTTATGATTAATGTGGACGTTGAATATTCTATGCCTGTTATCATGGAATATAGCTCTGTTTATTAACTCAACAGCTTCATTATAAATGTTATAACAGGTTTCGTTCTTGCAATTTCTATAACTTATCCCTGCATTTTTCTTTAAAATTGGACTTTTATTTCTTATCTTGATAAGCAACTTTGATCAGTCATTTGCGATATAAATAGCCAGGAAAGGAAAATAGTATAATAACAGTAAAAAACATGAAATGAAAACCCGTACCCAGAAAGTAAGGCTCGGAGTATTTATTTTTATAAGCAGTGCAATACTTATTGTTCTAATATTGTTTTTTGCAGCAAACAAGCTTTTCGAAAAATCCGACCCATACTACATTGCTTACCATGATGTATCAGTAAGCGGCCTCGAAGTTGGAAGCCCGGTGAATTACCTTGGCATAAAGATAGGTACCATATCGAATATCTTTGTCGATCCACAGGATATAAATTCGATAATTGTTGAACTGGCACTGCAGCCGGGTACACCTGTGAAAAATGATGCATATGCCGATATTATAACCCTGGGTATAACTGGTCTTAAATCAATAGAAATAAGGGGTGGCAGTAATGAAGCAAATTTCCTTAAGCGGGGAGAGTTTCTGCAGGCTGGAAGCTCAGCTTCACAGGAGATAACCGGGAAAGCCAGTGTTATTGCGGAAAAAGCCGAAAAAGTAATCAATAACCTCCACGTTTTCACTGAACCTGAGAATATGAAGAAATTCTCGGATGCAGCGGAGAATATTAACATACTTGCAGCACAGCTTAATACAACCATACAGATGGTTGATAGCCTTATCGAGGAAAACAGGGCCGAGGTGACCGAGGCTATCTATACTGCTAATATTGTTGCAGGGCGACTGGATACGTCTGCTATAACCCTTAACCGGACAATAAACAGTATAAATAGTATTATCCAGAGCGATACCCTGAAACAGATTGTGGGCAATGCTCATAACCTTTCACAACACCTCAGGGAAACAGACCTGAAGCAGTTCATAAGCGACCTCGCTGAGGTTACAAAACAAGCAAAACAAATACTTTACAAAATTGACCAGGAGCTGGATATGAACAGCCAGGAACTTACAGAGAGTGTCAGGTTATTAAGAATCACACTCTCAAACCTTGAGGAAACATCGAATAAGATAAATACCGATCCTTCTATATTGCTGAGAGGATCAGGTGATAAGAATATGCCGGATAAACGACTGAAGAAATAAACTTTTATATTTAGAATTTAATACATTATTCAATATTTAATAATGAAAAAATATATCATTACTGCTCTGGGGTTCATCCTTCTGTTAACATCATGTATCTCGGAAAAAACAGTAACCAGAAAATATTATACTCTTGAGTTATCCCAGGAGGGAACCGTTATGGCAACCGGTACAACAGGGATTATACCCGGTAAATGTGAAATAGCTAAGGTTAATGTTAATCCTCTTTATGAGAGGACCCAGATAGTTAATCGTGGTAAATCTCATGAGATAACATTTTATATGTATCACCAGTGGGCGGTGAGACCTGCTGATGCCATTAGAGTAATGGTAGGTGATTATATGCAGAATAAAAAACTTTTCGAAAGTGTATCTTCCAGATATAGCAGAACAATACCCGATTACAGGCTTGAAACATCCGTTAAGGATCTTGAACTGGTCGAAATGAATAATTCTTTTTCTGCACATGTAAACCTGGAGTTTGAACTGGTTTTGAATATAAACGACAGTGTTATGGTAAAGCATAAAGCTGACCGGACCGAGCCACTTGAAAGGAAGAATATGAACCTTTTTGCCAGCAAGGTAAGCATTATATTCTTTGAGGAGTTGGAAGCCCTGGCTGACCTTATAAACAAAAAAGACTTAATCGATGAAAGTGAAAGGTAATTAATCCCAGCCTAAAATTACCGGTTGTGACTGCAAGTGAAATAAAAAATATTCTTTATAACCTGGAAAATAATACTCTTGTACTTTCCGGGAGGTTTACAATAACAGAACTCAATAAATCACTTCATAGTATTGAGAAAAAGATCGCTGAATTTGAAGGTGATCTGCTGGAAATTGATCTTGATAAAATTACTGATATTGACAGCACCGGTGTCACGGCATTATATTATCTCAGGGACAGCCTTACTGAAAAAGGAATAAGTGTTAATATAAAAGGAGGGAAGGAGAATGTCAGGCGAAAGCTTGAATTATTCAGCCCGGCAGATCGTACAGGGGAAGGAATATTGGCTAAAAAAAGCTTCTTCGAAAGACTGGGGACCGGGGCAGCACATATTTTCAACGAATATATAGCACAGTTCTTTCAACTGGCAGCCGATATTACTTACTGGTCGGTAACTGACCTCTTTTACCGTAAGACACGCAGGAAAGGCGAGTTTGCCAACCAGGCAGTAGAGATAGGTGTAAAAGCAGTGTTGATAGTAGGTGCTATGTCATTTATTATTGGCCTGGTACTGGCCCTGCAGTCAGCAGCACAGCTGCGCTCGTTCGGGGCTAATATTTATATAGTTGACCTTACAGTAATAGCTATGATGAGCGAGATGGGACCGCTTATTACTGCTATTATGGTGGCAGGACGCAGTGGATCGTCAATAGCCGCAGAAATAGCAACAATGAAAATCACAAATGAAACTGATGCCTTGAGGACCATGGGACTTAATCCCATACGTTTTGTGATAGTGCCTAAAATGCATGGGGCTCTTATTACTCTTCCTTTTCTGACTATTATTGCCGATGTGATGGGTATTGCCGGGGGCATGGTGATAGCGGTATCATCACTCGATATTTCACCACTGGTATTTATTCACAGGATGCAGGAGGCATTCTATATGAAGGATATTCTGTTCGGAGTGATAAAAAGCCTCGTGTTCGCATATATCATAGTGATAACAGGGAGCTATTTCGGTTTCAGGGTTAAACAGGGAGCAGATGTTGTGGGGAAAGTAACAACCTCGGCTGTGGTTGTGGCTATCTCTCTTGTGATAGTGGCTGACAGTATTATGGGCCTGATCTTTTATTAAGATTAAGAATTATGGTTAATATGGATACTGACAGTATTATTAAAGTTGATAAACTGACAGCAATAATTGATAATGAAATTATACTGTCAGATATAAGCTTTCATGCTAAAAGCGGAGATGTTACAGTGATACTTGGCAGCAGCGGATCGGGAAAGACAGTATTACTCAAGCACCTGCTGGGACTATACCCTAGTGCCGA
>DOZA01000136.1 GCA_003518245.1 Bacteroidales bacterium
ATTATAATGGTATATACAAGGTTAACCTGTTCCTTGAAAAATCAAAATATATTACTTACAGTACATTCAATCCCAGTCAACGTACATTATTTCTGGCCAGGCTTGAACAGTTTAAAGCTGAATCCAGAATGCTAAGATCATTGTTTTATTATGAACTAATAAAACATTATGGAGGAGTTGTACTAGTAGGTGATGCCTGTGTTGAAAATATTAATGATCTTTCCAAGCCCGAATTTTATGCACAACGATCTACATTACAGACATGTGTTGATTATATTGTGTCAGAATGTGACTATATTATTGATAATAATCTTTTGCCATTATTGGATGAAGGAGCAGACCAGGGCAGGCCAAACGGAACAGCAACAAAGGCAATTAAATGTAAATCTCTTTTGCTCTCTCTAAGCCCTGTATATAATTCTGCCATAATCGAAGGATCAGCTGAGCAACTTGACATATGTCACGAGGTAGCTACTATAGCAGAAGATATCTGTATCGACAGAATATTTTCTTTTGGCCCTTATGATGTTTATGACGGCACCAGCCCAGAAGTAATACTGGGATATAGAGTGAAAGACATTAATTACCTTGAAGCAGTTAACTTTCCAATAGGTTGTGAAGGAGTTAATAATACCGGATCAACTAATCCTACACAAAACCTGGTTAATGCATACAGAATGCTAAACGGCATGAAAATAGACGAAACTGGTTCAGGGTATGATCCTGCTGATCCATACACAGGGAGAGATAAAAGGCTGGCTCAAACAATTATATATAATGGATCATCATGGCTTGAAAGAAATGCTGAACAAAGGAATATTGAAATCTTTAACGGTGGACGCGATGGTATGGATAGACCATTTGGTACCAAAACAGGCTACTATCTCAGGAAGTTTATGAATACATCATTGGATCTCAGACAAGGCTTTACTTCAAACAGGGAATGGCCTATATTTAGATTTGCAGATATTGTACTGATATGGGCTGAAGCTGTTAATGAGATTTACGGACCTGCAGATCGTGGTGATTTTTACCTTACAGCAACGACTATCTTAAACCAGACTATTACCCGTCATGGTGGCTTGCCTGAATTGTCATTGACCGGAATGACCAAGGAAACTCTTCGTGAACGAATAAGAGAAGAAAGATTTATTGAACTGGCCTTTGAAGATCAACGTGCATGGGACTTGCGCCGATGTGGTATAGCTGTGGATGTTTTAAATCAACCTGTTTATAGGATGATGGTTACAAAAAATTCTGATGGTTCGATTAATTATACCAAAGAATTTCTTGAAGACAGATATTTCGAAGAAAGGATGAACCTTTATCCAATACCACAAACAGAAGTGAATAACGGTCTGCTTCAAAACAGTGGATGGTAAGAAATATTAAAGAATAAAAAATAGTAAAATGAAACATATTATTACATTTCTATTATCAATCCTTTTCGTTCATCTTAGTTTATACTCACAGAACGACGAAATTGAGCTGCTTGAATCATTAATTAATGATGCTGAGATAGTATATAATGATAACCAGGATGCATCAGAAGCAGCACTGGAATATCTTTTTTATGAAATTGAGAAAGCCAGGGAAACACGCGTATTTGGTACTGACTCAGAGATTATCCTTGCTCAGACCAGGTTAAGTAAAGCAATAGAAACCTTTCTGAATGTCGTAAATATTGATTCTGTCATTGCCAATGCTTATAGCTTTATTTTAAACTCCACTGCTGAAGATGACATAAAGTTGGCTTTTGAGGCAATAGTTGACAATGCCAATGACCTTGTAAATGAGCCGGATGTCTCTTTTGATACTATCCCTTATCTTGCAGAAAGAATTGTAGAGGCAACAAATCTTGTTAATTCAATAGTTACAGCTGTTAATTATAGTTCTCAGCTGGCAGCTGTTGATACAAGACTTTCTGATGGCCTGCAAATATCTATAGACCAGGCTAAAACATTAATTATGAATTTGGCTGGCAGCCCTGATGATTTCAATATGGCCGCATATAAGTTGGATGAAACAATAGAGCTTATTAAACAGATACTTACAGCAACATCTTTAATTGATAATACTGAGGATTTCGAAGAAGCAAAGACTGCATTGAATGATGTTATAGAAGCAAATATTATTGTACTGGCCAATACGGGAAGTACGGGTGCTGATATTGATGTTGCTATAGAAAATATGATTAATGCAATCATTATCTTTAAAGAAACTACCCAAACCGGCGAGGTGCAAATAATTCTGAAAAACCCCGGATTTGAAGATAATGTACAAAACTGGACCGTTTCAACTGATGACCAGAGCGGATGGGGTGTGTATATTGATACAGTAAATGGTGTTGATGGATCACGGGATCTGTCTTTCTGGAGCGGCGTCGATTATACAGGTATAGCATCACAGTCACTGATAAACCTGCCAAATGGAATGTATGAGATAAGCCTTATGGCCATTGTAACAGCAGATAATTGCTTTACTCTGTTTGGACAAAGCGATGGTAACCTCGTTGAAACACAACTCCTCTTTGAAGACTGGACATATACTAAAAGGAAAATACAGATAGAAGTTACTGACGGTACTCTTATATTTGGTTTTAAAGGTAGTGCTGATGGGAACTTAATACCTGCTAATCAGTGGGCACGCATTGATAATTTTGAAATAAAATTATTACCTGATATTATTATTGATAACCCGGGATTTGAGCAGGATATGACAGGCTGGACTGTTATAACCGACGACCAGAGCGGATGGGGTGTATATATTGATGCAACAAATGGCGTTGGAGGGTCGCAGGACCTTTCCTTCTGGAGTGGCGTCGATTATACAGGTATAGCA
>DOZA01000358.1 GCA_003518245.1 Bacteroidales bacterium
ACTCATTCACAGTATTTAACCACGGGCAGATATCCGAGATAAGCAGGAAGTACAAACCCGACCTTTTCTGGTTTGATGGTGACTGGGAGCAGAGTGCAGAGTGGTGGAAAGCAAAAGAGATAAGGCAGATGATACTGGATGATAACAGTGATGCTATCATTAACAGCAGGCTGCGGGGTTATGGCGATTATGAAACGCCTGAACAGGGCCTGCCTGTACAGACCCCTGAAAGCAAGTACTGGGAATTATGTATGACCATGAATGATTCATGGGGTTATCAGCATAATGATAAGAATTACAAAAGCCCGTCTCAAATAATCAGGATATTTGCCGAATGCCTTTCAATGGGAGGGAATTTGTTACTTGATATTGGACCCAGAGCCGATGGCACGATCCCAGAGGAACAGGTTAATATACTCAAAGAGGTGGGGCGATGGACGTCAAAGCACAGTGAGGCTATCTATGGTACAGGAGCAGGCCTGCCCCCCGGTTATTATTATGGCCCTTCCACCCTTTCATTTGACAGTACTAAACTATATCTCTTCATCAATGGAAAGCCTTCGGACGGTCAGCTTATGCTGGAAGGGGTGAAAAACAAGATAAACAGGATATATGTCGTTGGTAACGGTACCAAGCTGGAATATAAAGAATATCTCAGGCCTTACTGGAGCAATCATTCCGGGCTGATATTTATCAATGTGCCCGACAAGGTGCTGGATGAAAAAATGACTGTTATATGCCTTCTACTGAATGGGAAGATTGACCTGATCTAATATTTATTATGAAACATAAAATAATTTTTCTTCTAACTCTATTATTGCATACTGCTGTTTATTCACAGCAAAACATCGATCGTTATATCCCCGAAACCGATCCTCTTGTCCTGTTGAAACTGGAGCAGTGGCAGGATCTTAAATTCGGCCTGCTTATGCACTGGGGTCCTTACAGCCAGTGGGGCATAGTCGAGTCATGGTCAATATGTTCTGAAGATGAGGGCTGGTGCAGGAGAAAGAGTGAGAATTATACAGATTACAAGAAGGAATATGAAAATTTGCAAAAGACTTTTAATCCCGTGCATTTTGATCCTGTCAGATGGGCCAGGGCGGCTAAAGAAGCAGGAATGAAATACCTCGTTTTTACAACCAAGCACCATGATGGCTTTTGCATGTTTGACACGAAGCATACCGATTATAAGATCACAGATAAGAAAACACCCTTTAACACTAATCCCCTGGCTAATATTACAAAGGAGATATTCGATGCTTTCAGAGCCGAAGGATTATGGACCGGGGCCTATTTCTCAAAGCCGGACTGGCACAGTGAATATTACTGGTGGCCTAATTTTGCCACACCCGACAGGAATGTTAATTACAGTGTCAATAATTACCCCGAACGGTGGGAGAAGTTTGTTCAATATACCCATAACCAGATAATGGAACTCATGACTGATTATGGTAAGCTTGACATATTATGGCTTGATGGAGGATGGGTTAAGAAACGTAGTGATGATGAGGTGAAAAAAGCCTATGCAAACATGAACACCGAAAAGCCGGCAAGGATACAGAACCAGGACATACGTATGGATGAGCTTGTGAAAAAAGCAAGGGAAAAACAACCGGGCCTTATTGTTGTTGACAGGGCTGTTTACGGGAAAAATCAAAATTACCTGACGCCCGAAAACACAGTACCCGGGGAAGCGCTTCCATACCCCTGGGAATCATGCATAATTTCAGGAGGAGGATGGTCATGGACCGCGGAAGCAAAATATATGAGCGGTCGTAAGGCTGTGCACATGCTGGTTGATATAGTGGCCAAGGGAGGCAATCTGCTTCTTAATATAGCACCCGGTCCTGATGGGCGGTGGGATGAAGGGGCATATAAACTACTTGAAGAAATAGGAGAATGGTTGGATATCAACTCAGAAGCTATTTATGGTACCAGGGCAATAAAGCCTTATAAAGAGGGTAAAATATGTTATACCTCAAAAGGTAAAAATAAAATATTTGCAATCTACCTGCTCGAAGAAGGGGAGGAAATACCGGGAGAAATAAGCATAGGGGGAATAGAAATACCCCGTGGCTCCAGGATTCAGATACTCGGAGTAGAAAGCAAGGTTAAATGGCGCCGGTCAGGTGATTATTACAATATAACTGTTCCAAAAGACAAGATACCCTCATGTTTAGCCTTTACCCTGAAAATAAACTTAATGCGTTAGCCATTTCTGACACCGAGGGTAATAATCCCCAAAGCCATTGTTTTTCAAGGCTTTTCTCTTTCCCCTTTTTGAAGTATATATACTCAAAAACAAGGAAGCTCAGTTTTTCAGGTTTGAAAATCCTTTTAAAGCAGGCATAAAAGGTCGATTACTTTTTCATCAGCCTCCCTGGCAATTCTTACCTCCAGGTCTTTATAGCTTATTATGGTCTTATAGTCCTGTTTGTCCATAAGCCCCGGATGGTTACCCGGTTTTATCCAGGCTTCCGAATACTCTTTGAAGAACAGGTGTCACCCTGGCATTTACATCCTGCCTTATTTTAAGTTCCTCATCAGCCACTTTGATAAACATCCCGTCGAGGGCTTTGGCTGTGAGGTAATCCCCAAGTTTTGTGTTTACAGGGTGCAGACCTGCAATCTGACCGGCCAGTGATCCTGCAAGTTTATTCCATTGTCCCGTGAGTGCATCCCATGAATCCTGGGTTGATATATTTCCCACAAGGTCTTTCTCAACAGAGGATTGTATACGAGGGCTATACAGGTTAAAAAGTTCATTATACGTCGTCCTCCTGAGGTATTGTGTAGCTGCATCGTTCTCTCCTCTAAGTATCCCAAAGGCATCCTGTACAGTCATTTGCCTTACGCTGTTTACAAAGATAGGAGCCACTTCTTTAGCAGCATCTTCAGCAGCCCTGTTAATACGCAATATAACATCTTCAACAAGCTTTTGCCCGCCCGGCAATTTGGATATATTTTCAATAATAATACTGGCTTCTTCAGGCAGGTATATCTTAATTGTTTCATTACCATAGTAACCGTTCTGTGCCGCCAGTTTCCGGGCCGAATTCCTGGCACCGGTAATAAGAGCTTCCTTCAAACCCTGAATAACTTCGGCTTCAGTAAGCGGACCTTCCCCGGCAGCAGTCTCGAGGATGGTCATTAGTTCAGCACATGAATTAAACATTAAAAAAACCGACAGTGTGAGAGGTAATATTGCTTTTTTCATTTCAGGTTTTTGTTTTATTTGGTTAATTGATTTTGCAAGATAGAAAAATAAGCTGATATTGTTGATGAATTAGGGATGCGAAAGGGTGTGCATTTAAACCTCAAACCTTATAAAATAAATAATGATACAAAAGGTAATTATTGCTGTTATATGTCTATCTATGTCTGCAATAATATCTGCCCAGGGTAATGAAGGTAATCCATATAATTACCTGAGCGGGTATGAGAATTATGTGCGGGGTGAAAAGTTCAATTACCATTCAGCCCATCCTGGTGTGAGCGCATCAATGCTTGTAAGGTCGATCCAGAAGGAGTTATATATTGAATGGACAACAGAAAAAGTGCCGGGTGATTATTCAGAAGGTGATGCCACTTTTGTTTTTCTTGCTGCCATAAATGTAAGAGAAAACGATAGGCACAGCTGGGATATTCTCATCAACGATAAGAAAAAAGTGACAATAAGCACACCGGGGAGCAGGGAACTGAAAGATATAACATGGAAGGGTGACGATGGGTACGATATAAGGTTCATGCCGGTTATGGAAGACAGGTACGGCGATCTTCATGGCTATTTCTTCCTGATTATCCCGGAAGGAGAATATACCAGGGGTGAGCCTTTAAATATCAAAGCAGTCGGAGAAACATCAGGCAACCGTGCATTTTTTATCGTTTATCGCCATAAAATCAAACCTTCTATTAAAGTTGTACCGGAACAGGCTATAAGAAAAGAAGGACAAGACAGGTATCAGCTCGTAAGTGTGAATTATACTTATTTGGGCGACCCTGTTGATGTAATAATATCTGCAGGTGATATTGAGACTAAGACCCGGCTGACCTTTGGCTATAATAATATACGGGTCAGGTTGCCCGTGGTGAAGAAAGAAAGTCCCTTCATGGTTAGTATTAAAAAAGGGCAAAAAATACTTGCAGACAACAATTTCATTCTTAAACCCGTAGCATACAGGGAGATTCATCTGTTACACCACTCCCACGTTGATATCGGGTACACCCATGTCCAGGATGAAGTTAAAATAATACAGTGGCAGCATCTTGAAAACGCGATAAAGATAGCCGGTAGAACAAAGGATTATCCTGAGGCTGCCAGGTTCAGGTGGAATTCGGAGGTGATATGGGCCCTTGATTCATACCTTAAGGAAAACAGCCCTGAAAAAGTTGACCGTATGATTGATGCAATAAGAAATGGCTGGATCGAACCGGGAGCTATGTATGCCAATGAATTATCGGAGTTGTGTAATACCGAAGAGCTTATACAACTTACCGCTTCAGCCCGAAACCTGGCT
>DOZA01000298.1 GCA_003518245.1 Bacteroidales bacterium
CTCGTGACTGAAGGAATACTGACACTGCAAAAGGTAGCTGAGATCCTTGAAGATTATAAAAAACATAAACCGGGCAAAGGACCGGCTGATAAAATTGTCAGACTATTGATGGAGTCGGATGAGATAATGTTTCTTATTGGTACCAGGATCAATATTGCTCACCAGGATCCCACTCTACCTGTCGACCTTGAGATAAGGCGTAATGTGGTTAAAAAAATAGCAGCATTACTCGAAGAAAACTGGTTAAAGGAAGTTTATCTTGACTATATCTGATTTTTATAATAATCCTGAAGGTAACTAAAAAGAACCATCTGTACGTAAGGGAAACTGAGTTGTGAGGGAAGTTCATAGCCTTTCCTGAGTTTATTTTTTATGAACACCCATTTATCCTTATACCTGGCACCTATTATTACATATTTCAGCCCACAATCCGGGTAGTAATCAGGTGAATGAAAGTCAACCTCCTGCATATAACTGGTTTTTCTGCCAATAGATAATGATAAGCTTCCACACTACATCGGGAAAAGGTATATTTACAACGTGCTTAACAGAAATTTTAATGAAGAGTAATAGTAATTTAATTACCGTAAGAAGGAAAAGAAGAGTGGCATGGATAGTTATGTCCGCCATAATCATGGTATCTATACTTTTTATGGCTGGCACAATTCACGGAAGATTTAATTTCAAATATGAAACTGTTGAAATAGATTATGATAGCCTCCCTGCTATTCTTGACGGGTTCACCATTATTCATGTCTCTGACCTGCACCTTAATAGTTTTGACAGGCATAAGAAAAGACTAAAAATGGTTATTGACAGCATAAACTCATATAACGCGGATATAATTGTAAATACAGGTGATTTTGTAACCATACTGTGGGATGAAATGAAACCCTATATGGATATTTTATCAGAGCTGAAAGCCAGGTACGGAGTATATGCCATCCCCGGTAATCATGACACAGGTCTTTACAGCGGCGAATATAACCAGGATAATTATCATGAACACCTGAAGATAATAGGTGATATGCTTCGTTATTCGGGGTATATATATCTTGAGGATAGCAGTGCTTTTATCAATATAGATACCCTGACAATATCGATGACAGGTGTTGCCACTTATGGCAGGGTTCCCCATCTATACTATGGTAACATCGAAAAAGCCAGGAAGGATACTGAAGGTGGTGATTTCAATATTTTACTTACCCATGATCCCAATCACTGGGTAAAAGATGTAAGATACCGACATGATATAAACCTTACTTTATCGGGTCATACCCATGGAATGCAAATAGGAATACTACTGCCCGGGTTTAAACTCAGCCCGGCCAGCCTGTTATATCCGGCATGGAGCGGTCTTTATGGTAAGAATAATAACTATTTATATGTGAATCGTGGACTTGGAACCATAGGCATGCCCGCTCGTATAGGCATGCCACCGGCAATAACCATAATTAAACTGAAAAATCATTAAACCTACTCTCAATCCACCCTCAACCCTTTCAACCACCTACTATCTTCTCCTGTTACGCCTTAGTTCCTGCATTTTATTATCGTAGATCGTAAATCTTTCTTCACCAAGAATACTTTTCAGCTCCTTATTTTGCTTATTCGTCAGCTCCTGCATCTTTTCCCTGTTGGCTCCCGGATTGCCACCTCTTGTCATTGAATCGAACATTTTCTGTCTTTCCTTTGCATACTTGAGAAAAACTTCTTTAAGAGCTTTCTCTTCTTTGTTATTTTTCAGCTTGATTATTTCTTTCATCTGATTAAGCTGCCTGTCAGCATTTTGTTCCGGGTCCATATTTCTCATCCCCTGGCCTCGCTGCTGACCAAAGGCAGTTGTCACAATAAAAGAGAGCAATATCACTCCCATGGTTCTCATAACTGCTTTCATGTTCATTTATTTTGATTATACAAATAATTGACAAATAGTAATCCCTGTTTATTCCCATATTAACCTACAAACAATAACGAAAATCAAAAGAATCCAACCCTCTTCCCATTTTACTTTTGCCGTTTGTCGTTTATCTTAGAATAAATCCTTCCTTGAGAGGATCCTCAGGATCAATCCAGAATTCATTACTACCGGTATAATACGCTTTTCCTGCCACTTCAGGGATTACCGCTTTATAAGGTCCATAATCAATAACATCCCTGATCTCAACATCCATGGTCGTTCCAATTATACTTTCAATGGTAAGCTTCTGATTGCATTTTATCTCCCCTTTTGCATAATGTAATGCTGCCCTGGCACTTACACCTGTACCTGTTGGTGAGCGGTCAACCTCTCCGCTGGCAAAAACGCAGACATTACGGCTCCAGTTATCAAGATCATAGGCTTTACCAGTAAAGATTGTACCATAAAGAAAACCCAGTTCAGGTTCAAAAGGATGATCAATCCTGAAGTTTTCGACCACAGCCATTTTTATTTTCATGCCATAATCGATAAGCTTATTATAGTCCGATTTATCCAGGTTAAGTCCAAGATCGTCAGCATCACAGAAAGCATAAAAGGCTCCACCATAGGCTACATCGAAACTTATGCGCCCTATACCTTTAATCTCAATGATCTCGTCACTTATAAGCAGGAAAGAAGGAACATTCATAAATGATACCTTTTTCACCCTGCCTTCCTTCATGAAAGCCCTTGATCTTATTCTTCCTGCCGGAGCATCGATTTCGATTACCGGATTATTTCCCTCCTTTCTTATGAAGCCTGTATCAAGAACAAATTTTGTAAGTGCTATTATAGCATGTCCGCACATGGTACTGTATCCTTCATTATGCAGAAAGAAAACGCCAAAATCAGCATCATCAGATAATGGTTCAGTGATTACTGCCCCGTACATATCAGCATGTCCCCTGGGTTCAAACATCAAAGCTGTGCGTATGCCATCATAATGGTCAGCAAAGTATTTTCTTTTTTCCAGGACTGTATTTCCCTGTAAATCAGGCAAACCATCTGTAATTATCCTGAGTGGTTCACCACATGTATGCATATCGACTGTTTTAATAACCTTGCGTTTATCATCTCTGATAAGGTTATTTCCGCCAATCCGAGGTGCCATAATTAGGTTAATTTATGTATTTCATTATACAAAATACGATTATATAAGTAATTATTACCAATTAAAATACATTTTTTGAGGCTTAAAATGATTTACTACCTTGCCTAAAGATTATATAAACCAAGACATGAAAATGAAAAATACCATCTATCAGGTCGATGCATTCACTTCCGAACCTTTCAGAGGAAACCCTGCATGTGTACTTATTACAGATAATAAAATTGATCCGGTATTAATGCAAAATATTGCTATGGAAATGAATGTGTCTGAAACTGCTTTCGTCACATTACAAAGTTTTAACATTCGCTATTTTACACCGCTTAGTGAAGTTGATCTTTGTGGTCATGCTACCCTTTCGGCTTCACATATATTATATGAGACGGGATTGGTAAGACCAGGTGACACTATCAGGTTTCATTCAAATGCAGGTGAGTTAATTGTCAGGAAGCAAGGAAGCAAGATAATAATGAATTTCCCTGA
>DOZA01000042.1 GCA_003518245.1 Bacteroidales bacterium
AGAGATGAGAGATGAGAAATGAGAAATTGAGAGATGAGTTCCTCATTCTCTAACGCGCATCTCCCATTATTACAACATTGACCCACCCTGCTTAACGCAGGGTTTCGTCGAGCTCGTCTCCCTTGCTTGCTTTCAGCAATCTCGGGATCCTCGGTTCCATAATTCCATCAAGATAAATTTGCACATTTGAAAAATATGATTTATGTTTGTAGTACAAACTATATTTTATTACATTTTTAATTACACTGCCATGAAAAATAATAACAATGTTGAAAAACTTGAAAAACACACCTACAGGATGATTTACCGTGATGGTATTTTCGACCTTGCAATGGGCTCAATGTTGATCATATACAGCATAAATATGTACCTGGGCATAAACGAGATTGAGACATCTTTATTTATGAGGCTATTGATAGTGCCCGTTGTACTTGTTCTTGCCCTGGTAAAGATCTTTATTACACAGAAAAGGATAGGATATGTAAAATTCAGACGAAGCAGGAGCAGAAAAAAACTTATCAGTTTTATTATTGCTACAGCAGCTCTCGTATTTACTACAGTAATATACATACTGGCTGCAGGCGGTAAAATAGATTCATCAGCCAGGAATGAATCAATTTCCCTTCTTATTGAATTCATATTCCTTGTTGGAGTTTTCTTTCTTCTTGCCTACTTTACTGATTATTTAAACTTTTATATTATAGGTCTTGCGATGGGGTTTGGTGTACCTGTATCTATCTACCTGGAGCCTTATCTGGGGACAAGGTATTATGGCCTTGCTCTTCAGTTTATAGTAGGATCAGCTCTCTTTATAGCGGGTATTATTTTATTTATCACTTTCATGAAAAAATTTCCCAAAAGCCCTGATCATGAAAACTAATCCGGATTTCAAAACTATTATTGCTGTAAACAAGCTTATTCATGAACCTGCCAGGATGGCTATTATAAGCTTACTATCAGTAGTTGAAGAGGCTGATTTCCTTTTCATAATGAACAGCACTAGCCTCACCCAGGGTAATCTTTCATCGCATCTGGGAAAGCTCGAGGAAGCCGGTTATGTCGAGATTGAAAAGACCTTTAAGGGCAAACGACCACATACAGTTATAAGGCTTACTGATTCAGGCCAGGGTGAACTAGAGACTTATATAAAAACAATAAAGGAATTCCTTAGATATTTTTAATATTACAGGTAATGAATATCGAATGTCGAATGTCGAAAAATTCGTTATTCATCATTCGTTATTCGATATTCTGCATTCCTTATCTTCTAGCGGTATTAACACTAAACTCAAACTCACTCGGTGGTTCTGCTCCCAACAGGTGTGTCACAAAATAATCCCATCGCCTGCGCATCATATACGGCTCATTACTGAATCCATGACCCCTGTTAGGAAATAGTATTAGGTCAAAATCCTTATTGGCTGCAATTAATTCATTAACAACCAGGAGGGTGTTATAATATGGAACATTTGTATCCATTGTCCCATGTGCAAGCAACAATTTACCCTTCAGGTTCCCGGCCAGAAGCTGGTTAGCCTGGTTATCATAATTGGTGGTTCCATCAGGGTATTCCTCCAGCAGTCCCTGCCATTTCTCACCCCAGTCATCCTCATAATTCCTGTTGTCATGGTTACCTGCACAACTGACCGCTACCTTGAAGAATTCAGGGTATCGCAGAATGGCATCCGTCGAGGCGAAGCCACCACCTGAGCTTCCGTAGATACCCACCTTATCTATATCTATCCACTTATACCTTTCAGCAAGTTGTTTCATGCCTGTTATCTGGTCTGGCAGACCATTATCGCCCATATTACCATAATATGTTTCATGGTATGATTTAGATCTCATGGGTGTACCCATAGCATCAAGAGACATAACTATAAAACCCAGCTCAGCTATTGCCTGCCTGTCGCTTCGTGAGGCAGCAAAGCTTCTACTACCCACACTGCCTGATTGTGGCCCCGGGTATATATTATTTATTATGGGGTATTTCTTCGAGGGGTCAAAATTGGATGGTTTATGCATCAGGCCATAAAGGTCGGTTTCTCCATCACGTGCTTTAACAGTAAAAGGTACCGGTGGCACCCATCCTTCTGCAAGCAAATCAGATATATCGGCCTTTTCGAGTTCAAGCAGTCTGTCATCATTTAAATTCTTCATTATTGTTACAGGGGGATCAACCGGTGTTGAATAGCTATCGACGAAATAGTTACCGCCGGGACTCATGGAGATACTGTGATTTGCACTATCAGGTGTATGAAGTTTAAAGTCTGAGCCATCAGTTTTAACACTATAGAGGTACTGAAAATAAGGATCACCGGGCTCTTTGCCTGCACCTGTAAAGTATATCCTCTTTTCATCCCTGTCTATATGCAGGACCTGCAGTACTTTCCATTCGCCATTTGTTATCTGGCTTTTCAATTCACCTGTTTCCAGATCATGCAAATAGAGATGTCCCCAGTTGCTTTTTTGTGAATACCAGACAAACTCATTTGTTTCGGGCAATATATGCCAGTTAATCATGCTATATCCCGATTCAAAGAAATTATCTTCAGTCTCTTCAAAAACGTCCCTTACTTCACCTGTATATGTATCAGCAACTCTTAATACCTCATTCTTGTGATCCCTCGATGTTGAGACAAAAGCCAGCATCGATCCATCTGAGCTCCACTCAACATCGGCAAACTGACCACCGCGGGTTGCTATATGATCTGTAATTGTTGACCTGTGCTGATCTGGATTCATCTTCAGTCTAACAACTTTTTGATTGTCCAGGTGAATAACCACCCTGTGTATCCTGAATATTACACTATCTTCAGGCAGTGGATATTTCCATATTTCGGGTTGAGGATGTCCTACATTGGTTGTTGCAAGATACATTTCACCCACTCCCCTGCCATCGTGCTGGAATGTAGCTATCATCCGTGAATCAGGTGACCATAAAAGAACAGGCGTTTCCCTGCGTGTCCATCCTGCATTATTGGTCGCATATCCAAAATCTTTTACTCCATCAGTGGTAAGCTGCATTTCCTCTCCTGTATCAAGGTTCCTGACCCAGAGATTATAATCCCTTATAAATGCTGCCTTTGACCTGTCAGGCGATATTATTGCTTTTCCTGGATCATTATTTTTCTCCTTCCTCTCTTTCAATAAATCATTCTTTAAATCATACTTATATTCCTTGCCTTTAATACTGAAGGAAACTGTATTCATATCTCCAGAAAAACTTACACTCCTGAAGGGAAGTTCATGAGCTTTGAAATCTTCACCCAGTTCACCGGAAACCAGATCAGCTAGTTTTTCATGGTCGAAAGCTATTTTACGCTCCATTGATACGGCATCAACCAGCATAAACTCATATCCATCAGGTATACTGTTGAGATACCAGAAATGACTGTCATCAATCCATTGAGGCCTGATACCGGCATGGTATACTAACCGAGAGGTATTTGCCGCCAGCATTTTTTCCGCCCTGCGATAATCACTTTCTTTTAAAGCTTTAATGTTATCATTGTCAGTACATGAGGATAGCAGGAGCGACAATACTCCCATAACGATAAGATAAGATTTGAATAACTTTTTCATAACTGTGAAATATTAAGTTTCAGGATTTATTTTGAAAGTTAAGAAGGATATTATAAATTCATTATGTTAAATAAAATGTATATTAGTAAATATAAATAAGGTATATAAAAATCCTATGAAAAAACTAATAAATCTTTTCCCCCTGTTAATCATATTCCTTTTATATTCTTGCAATACAGGGAATAAAACATCTGAAAATCTTGAAGTTGAAAACTACTTCTCGGTTGATAGTACAGGTATAGCAGTAATGGCATATTATATGCCCAGGAATAATTTTTCACCTTCTGAGATACCTGTTGGCAAGTTAACTCATATAATTTTCTCATTTACTGAGATTATTGACAACAGGATGGCGTTCAGGCAGGCCGGGTCAGGAGATAAGCTCAGGGATCTTGTTATTCAGAAGCAAAGGAATCCAGGATTGAAAGTGATGGTAGCCTGTGGTGGATGGGGAGGTTCAGGAGGGTTCTCAGATATGGCCGCCAGTGAAGCAAACCGAAAAATATTCGTCGAAAGTGTAATTGAATTTATCAATGAGTATGATCTTGATGGATTAGATATTGACTGGGAATACCCGGGTCTGCCCGGAATAGGTAATCCTTACCGCCAGGAGGACAGGGAAAACTTCACCGCTCTTATGAAAGAACTAAGGGAGGCTATGGATGACACTGGTCGTGAACTGACACTCACCTTCGCAGCAGCAGCATGGGACGAGTTTTTTGACCATATTGAGACCAATAAGGTAATCAACTATGCTGATTATATGAACCTTATGACTTATGATTTTACCGGTGGATCCACTCCTTTCACCATGCATCATACCAATCTGGGTTTAATAACACTTGAAGATTTTATCGGATCCCCGATAGAAAAATTCATCAATGACAGTCTGGCAGTACTTTATCCTGACTGGCATCCAAGATCTATTGAGGGTATTATTGATTTTTGTGAACATTTGGGTGTAAATACCAGGCAAATGGTTATTGGTGCAGCTTTCTATGGCAAATCCTGGAAAGTCAACCAGACAGTAAACAATGGGCTGTATCAGCCGGCTGATGGACCTCAGAATGGCTGGCCATCTTATTCACAGATAACTAATGACATTATTGGCAGGAATGGGG
>DOZA01000310.1 GCA_003518245.1 Bacteroidales bacterium
TCTGGACGCGGGTTCGACTCCCGCCAGCTCCACCTCCGCCCTCCGAAGCTTTAGCGAAGGAGGGCTACGCCCTTTCGCCAAAGCTTCTCCGGGCTACGGTGGACACAGTCCACCGCCA
The DNA here is from genome assembly GCA_003518245.1 of Bacteroidales bacterium. Classification (GTDB taxonomy): domain Bacteria; phylum Bacteroidota; class Bacteroidia; order Bacteroidales; family VadinHA17; genus UBA9300. The sequence goes on from DOZA01000310.1 coordinate 119, forward strand.
GCCCACATTCAATAAAAAATCATATATTTATTATTTATTGCTGCATTAAATCAATGGAAATGGAAGAAATTTGGTATGTGTACATATTGAGATGTAATAATGGAACTACTTATGTTGGTCATACAACTGATCTTGAAAGGAGGATAAAAGAGCACAATTCTCATAAAGTTCATTACACCAAGGATAAAACTCCGGTATCACTTGTAACATTTATGGGTTTTATTGATAAATATAAAGCTCTTTCTTTTGAGAAATATCTTAAAAGCGGATCAGGGATTGCGTTTAAGAAACGTCACTTGATTTAACCAAGCTAATCTCGGGGGAGGCACCATAATAGCCTCAACACAGTCTACAGTATCCAGCTGTGCCCACCGTAAAAACAAAATCTAGGGAGGAGCCAGACTGCAGAGATGGCCTTAATACAAGGAGTTTGCAATCTGTCGATTTATGAGGTTTGGTAATTTCTGGCATCAGTACGACACCTACGGCGTTATCGGGAACCAGAATACTTCATTTTGATATAATCCCTGAAAAGCATTACTTTTTTTGCTTCATCCGGATCAAATACAAGCTTCTCAAAATCACGCGATTTTATACCTAAATCCGTTTTTTTACAGGATCCGAGAATCCTTTTGTATAATTGTATATGATTTATAATCCCGAATTTCTTGCTCAGGTACCCGTAATCAGGCTCAGTAATACCCGAAAGGAAAATAAAATCATAATAGTCCCTGCCTTTACCTCTTTCCAGAACAGCTCCTGTTTTCATTGACAGAAGGATAGCCGGTGAGGGGGCAAAGATCTGTGTAAATACATTAAATTTCTGAATAATGGGCTTTGCGGGTTCATAGGCATAGTTATGCGATTCACATTCGATCTTGATAAGAAGCTTTTTCTCCCGGTGGCCTGTTAGTCCGAGGTCAAACATCAAACCCGGAAAGGTGATATTGCGCCTGAAAGCTGACAGTTTTCTATCCTTTTCCTTGTCTTCAGCCTCAACTTTAATACCTTCCTGCTTCAGCCTGTCAATTACCCTGTTGGTTAAACCTGTGAATTCATCCCTGGACAGATTAAAACAGTCAAAATCAAGATCCTCGCTAAAACGCTGAATATTATAAAGAATCCGGAGACTGGTTCCTCCGATAAAACTCAGCTTTGAAGCATGTTCTGTGGAAAAAATAATATCCAGCATTCTGTAATGGAAATACTCCTTCAGCATGTATTCAAAATATGAAGGTTTACCTTTAAGGCTCTCAGCAAAGAAGGATTTTATTTCATCAAAGCTTATCATAAACCGTAAGTTTTAATCATTAATCGAATCCTTCGTTCCAGTGCCCTGTTATTAAACCGGGCCAGGAGACGGAAAAATTCTTCATTTAATGTTTTTTGTAGTTCTGCTTCATTCAGTCTCAGTCCTTCCATGTCATCTGCAGTATTATAGAAGCTATTGATATAGAAGAAATCAAGAATAGCTTTCTGCGGGGATGCAATAATTATCTTTCTGCTTTGCCCTCGTTCACCGATGTAAGCATCCATATTATCCAGCACATAACCAAAGCCAAATATTTCCGGTTTGATACGGTGATAATCGAAATCTCCCAGATGAGTAGAGAATTTATTGGTCTTCCGGGTAGTAACGGATGTGGTGGTACTTATCATTTCCGGAATCATATTATACCAGGAAAGAGCAGTATGTAAACTGATATAAGAAGGAGCATAGATCAGGTTAGCAGCCAGCCACTCAATATTCTCGTGGCTTTCTGCATCATTAAGTATATACCATTTATTCCTCAGGCGCAATATATACCCTTTCTTTTGCCATCGTACCAGGTTCATCAGGTTCATGGATGGAAATTGCTTTTTTACATCCTGCACTGAAAACACCCTGAAAGGACTCATTTTAGTTTGGAACTCAACCCACATATATTTCTATTTATATACAAATATATATATTAATGGAAATAAAAACAAATTCTTTTATACCTAATCATTAGTACGCTGCCTCCAAAAAACGTTATGCCCTCTGTGAACGTTGTGGTAAATCTTTCGCGCATCGAAGGGAGGTTGTTTATAAGAGCCAGTAAGCTAATTATTCAGGAATTATTCAACTCCGCCGGAGTCGGGGTAATCTTTTTGACAATCTGTCTACAATTATGTGATCCCTGCGGGATCGGGGAGGAGGCAGTGGGTGACTAAGGGACGAAGAGACTGAGAGATGAAGAGACTGAGAGACTCCTCCCTCCTACCGATTGCCCGGGATAACGGAGGCCGCAGTGAGAGACTGAGAGACAAAAACGCTGAACGCTGAACACTTTTTACCACAACGGACACAAAGGGATTAACGAAAAAATTTCCCTTGGTAAGCCAGAACGAAGTGAAAACCCCCTTCGATGTGTCCGGTTTTGAGTGGTTAATAAAACAGGGTTATGGAACATATTCCCGGTGGTTATATTGAACAGGAGAAGATTGTATATTTGTTGTTTATATAATAATCCGTAATTCAATTTATTGTTATGAAAACCCTGAGATCTGTTTCATTAATTCTATCCCTGCTTTTAAGCGCTGCCATCTCTGCCCAGTATATCGAATATGAGGGATGCACCAGTATAATTGTCGGGAAAAAAGCTTCTGTTGATGGTTCAACGATGACATCACATACATGCGACAGTGGTTCAGACAGAACCTGGATCAATATTGTGCCTCACAGGAAACATAAGGCCGGGTCTGATACTCCTGTTTACCAAAAACCCAAGAGAGCAAGTGGCCCCGGTGATCCCGCTATGGTAGAAGCAGGATATATAAAACAGGTAAGAGAAACCTTTGCATATATAAATACTGCATACCCGGTTATGAATGAGCACCAGCTTGCAATTGGGGAGGCTACTTTCGGAGGTAAGCGTGAACTCAGGTCTGATAAAGGATTGCTCAATTGTCCGGAATTATACCGCCTGGCTCTCGAAAGAGCAAAAACAGCACGCGAAGCAATAAGGGTGATTGATGAATTAACAAAGCAGTACGGTTATAATGATGCGGGAGAGTGTTTAACTTTTGCTGATCCGGAAGAAACATGGCATTTTGAAATCCTGGGGCCGGGGAAAGGAAAAGTTGGAGCGGTATGGGCCGCTGTCCGTATACCAGATGATGAGGTAGGGGTATCAGCCAATGCCAGCCGCATCAGAACACTTGACCTTGACGACAGCGATAACTATATGGCATCAGATAATGTTTATTCACTGGCTGAAGAAATGGGATGGTGGAACAGGGAAAAAGATGGGGAATTCGAGTTTTGCTATGCCTATGCCAACAGGAGAAGCCTGGCCTGCCGGAGACGTGAATGGAGAGTGCTGAGCCTTGTGGCTCCGGGTCTTGAGCTGGACCCCAACGGGGAAAACTTCCCGCTGTCGGTACGTCCTGAAAAGAAATTATCTGTTAAGGATGTCCTGGCAATATTCAGGGATTATTACCAGGGAACTCCTTATGATATGACCAGCACCCTGGAAGTAAAGAACAGGAAGGGTGAGTATATAAAGAGCCCTGTCGCCAATCCCTTTATGAGCAGCGATACCAGGAATCTCCTGGGTATAGCAAGAGAAAGAACAATAGCCTGTTCCCGGGCCACCTACGTGCAGGTAACACAGTCAAGAAACTGGCTTCCCGATGCTCTCGGCGGTGTTGTGTGGCTGGGATACGATAACCCGTGTAC
>DOZA01000379.1 GCA_003518245.1 Bacteroidales bacterium
CCGCCAATAATAAGAAAAGGCTGCATATATAAATAATAAGCCTTGTCATATTGCCTGTATTATTTTATCCTTTCGGTATGTGCTTAATTATAATTTACAGTAACGGTAAAAGGGCCACCTGTATATAAACCGGAGCTCTCTCCACCGGCTACGGTAAGTGTTGCACCTACATTAAGAGTCTGGGCACCGCCGCCGTCAAGTGTTCCTGTTGGAGTAGGAGTGCTGGTCCAGGTATCAACGTCCATATTATCCGTACCGTTGGTTATTGTTATGGCTGCAGCAGGCAAAGTAATTGAATAAGTAAAGTTAGCCTGCCCGGTCACATTAAAAGATGCTGCAGACACTGTACCTGTTACAGCAGGAAGAGTAACATCACCCGTTACTGAACGGGCTCCAGCCGGTGTAAGTATTACAGTACCACCAGTGGCTATTACAGCGATATTACCAAAATTCATGTCAGCTGCATTGGCAATTGCTATTGGTGTAACAATTGTTGCAGATGCGTTAGCATTTGCACTTGCCTGAGAATGTGCGCTTAATGTAGTGGTAAATACTACAATAGTCACTGTAAGTAATTTAGCAAAAAACTTCATGATATTTAAATTTATTAGCTAGGTTAAAAAAACAAATAATTGCCTAATTTCTTTTTATCGCCCTTAAGGCCATCATACAAAAGTAATGGTTGCATGAACCTGCTGCAATCATGATATTATGATTTATTAACAATTCAGCATAAAATATTGACAGATGCTATTAATAATGTTTAAACAAAACATCCTCTCGGTATGTTATATTTGCAGTTAATAAATGCAAATGTTTATTATAAGTATATATAGAGCCATTTTTTCTGTTATTACAGGCTTATCAATAATCATGGGATTAACAGGATTCAATATAAAGTCACATGAATGTCAGCATACGGGCATTAAGGTTTATGAAATCGCTGGTAGTTATGACATAAAGAAACCTGCTGTGAACATGAGGAGATAAATTGTTGTTCTGAAACTAAAACAGGGAACAATATCTGTGCTACAAATTAGCTGAACCGAGGCCCGGGAACCGGGCCGAGCTCGGCGAAGCCAATGTGCCAGAACAGTGCAGATAAATGGTCCTGGCAGAATACCATCAACAACAGATAATCCCATTGAATACAGGCGAGAGACAAGCTTTAATACCTATTCAGTAATAAACAGGCAGGTGACGAGAAAATTTAAACACCTTGATATTTATATCGGTGTGGAGAATCTTACCAATTACCGACAGGAAAATCCAATTATTGCAGCCTCAGACCCATTAGGAGATTATTTTGATGCAGGATTGGTGTGGGGACCGGTAATGGGAAGAATGATTTATGGAGGTATACGATTGGTATTCAACAGAAATATTTATTAATAACTTAAAATTAAGATATTATGAAAGCAATAAGATTCTTAGGCCTTGTATTTATCCTTGGAATATCCATAAGCAGTGTCTATGCTCAGGATCAGGATAAGAAGAAAACTGAAAAAGTAATATACAAAACATCTATTGATTGTGATGATTGTGTAAATACTATCATGAGTTCAATACCACTTGAAAAAGGGATCAAAAATGTTAAGTGTGATCTTGAGACCAAAAAAGTAATGGTTGAGTACAGAACAAATAAGACAGATAAAAGTAAGGTTAAACGTATGATAGAAAAGCTGGGATATACAGCGGAGGAGGTTACTGAAGAGAAAGGCAAAAAGAAGGAACAAATGCAGAGGTATCTGCCCCGTTCCTCTACTTCATTAAAATAATAGGATAGGTAATTTTCAGAAAAACATTATTATTTACTATTGTTTCAGGGTCTGTCTTGAACTGGTCACGGGAATATATTATATAGATTGCCCCGAAGGGAGGCTTAAACCTCCAGCCAAATAGTCCGTAAACATAAGACCGTTGATCCTTTTGGCTTGTCTGGACAAATGCTTTAAGCCAGATATCCTTGGTAAAATTATAATTTGCGGTAAGAATATTATTAAATGTTGAGTTGTTATCCGGATCAGGATCGAAACTTAAGAGCTGAGCCGTATAACTGAGAGAGAAATTTTGAAATGGTTTAATCCTTCCGCCTGCACTAAGGAGATTAAAATGACGGTCAAAATTTTTCCCCAGAGTATAACCTATACTTGCATGACTCCATTCCTCCGTATTATAACCAAGGGTGAACTGATGCTGATAATTATAGAAGTCTTTTTCGTATAGCTTGTACTCGTTATTATACTTATACTTGAGATTAAAACGGTTGGTGAAATAGAAGTTAACCCAATTATCAAGAGCCCAGCTGCGAAGAATACCTGTCTGGCGACTCCAGAAAAAATTATTGTTTGAACCAAGGTCAATATATTTAAGCGCTTTTTCCTGAAACCAGAATTTGTATGTTCCTTCAAAATCTATCTCCCGTCTGTCGTCATCCCTGATGAAACCTGTCTGGTTAACATTTTCCATGAAGTTCTGACCTATGCTGGTATATCGGAAATGATAATGATAAATATTGTTTTCACGCGCAAATCTCATATACCATGCACTGCTTTCAAGAAGTTTTCCGGGTGCTGATCCAACGAATTGACCTGTGAGCTTCCATGTTTTTCCCAGGTTTAGAGTATAATCAAGGCCAAGAGATCTGGAGAAACCTCCCGNNCTATTTTCAAGAAGTTTTCCAGGTGCCGAGCCAACAAATTGCCCGGTAAGTTTCCATAACTTGCCAATGTTTAATGTATAGTCAAGACAAGTGACCTGGAGAAACCTCCCTTCCAGCTTTTATCAACCATTGTCAGCCCTATGGTTGAAGATTCCAGTATGTCTTTCTTCACACAGGCTGCCGAAAAAAATGACAAGGGATCCCCGGCAGAAGATTCCGGGGTCATTACATTCAGTGCGTTAAACTGGTAATCCCCTATTTTTCCGTTAAGCCTGGCACCATAGGTAATATCCTGGATCCGTCTCGAATAAAATGTTTTTATCCTGGTTCTGTACATTTCATTTCCTTCCTGGAAGAAGAGCCTTTTTTCAGGATAGCTCAGTTCGTAGCGTGTAAGATTGATTTTTACCTCATCAGCCTCAACGGTGGCAAAATCAGGATTATACGTAGCATTAAGCGAAGCATTGGAGCTGATCTGCCATTCAGCATCTATTCCCGCATCTACGTTTATATTTTCAGAAGTAGTTTTGAATAATGATGCATATGGGAACAGTGTTATCTTCATGTCTGATCCCGGTGTTTTGATACCACTCAGCTCACCAGCCTGCGAAATCCTGAAATCATCCGTCAGGGGGCCAGACCAGGATACTGTTTCAAAGTTGGATCTGATGACACGACCAAAATTAATTCCCCAGATATTATTCCCTTTTTTATATTTAAGGCTTGCAAAAGGAACCTGGAATTCTGCACACCAACCCCAGCTATACTCCATGGCATCACACATCCATTCGGTATCCCAGCTTGTATCTATAGTTCTTCCATCATCATTTATCTTAATATCAATCTGCGTTCCGAGTAAGTTTGTAAAGAAGCCGTAACCGCTACGGTTATCATTATATGTATCGATAAAGAAAGTAACTATGTCATCGTTCTTGCTCAGGGCATCCCTGCTCTGGTTCCTGGCTATAACCGGAGTATGCTGGTAACACTTGAATACAACATATATATTCTTATGATCATAGCCGAACCAGGCAACTGTTTTTTCAGTACCTGATGCTCCCAGATCGGGTTCCATCTGTACAAAACTATATACGCTGTCAGCACC
>DOZA01000205.1:0-3485 GCA_003518245.1 Bacteroidales bacterium
AATGCCCTTGCCTACTCGACTACTTGACCGTTAGCAACAAGCCATGATCAACAATATGAAAATAAAAAAGATCAATATTGTAAGCTACATAGTTATAATTTTCATTGTCTCCTGTAATGAAGGTAATATTAAGTATACATATGTTAGCGAGTATTTGACAGACCTTAAAGAAAACAAATCGGTATAATCTATCTGTATAATAATAGCGATTACTTTAATCTCAAATTATAAATCGTACGAATATGTTTACACAAAAAATAACACTTGTATCTGTCTTACTAGTTATTATTATTGGCTGTAGTGATGAGCAAAAAAAGCATAATGACATAATAGTCAATCAGTTTCCGATTACCACTGAATTATCGGGACATCCTGCAAATACTATAGAAGCTTACTCAAAGGGGCATGTTTATTTATGTGTTGCTGATTCTTTTTTAATACTTTTGAATAGTCATATTAGTCCTGCTGAAGGAAGGTTCGTAAGTATATATAGCACAAATACGCATAAGCTTTTAGCTAAAGCAGTAACTAAAGGCCGAGCCCCCGGTGAATTTATAAGTCCAACTTTTACAGGTCAGATCGAATATACTCACGAAAACACTCATCCCATAGTATATATTTATGATTCAGGACGCAATAGATTGACATTATTAGATGTAATTGAGACTGTAAATAATAATATGCATACAAATGAACAGATATTAATACCGCAAATCGTTTATAGTATAAATTCTCTGTTTTATTATAATGATTCCATTTTGGTGGCCACCTTTTTCCCTCAACCAGGATCACAGGACGGCAGGTTTCTTATATATAATGACAGGACCAAAGAAACTAATGTCATACCTTACTTACCTGATATGGGATTAACTTTTGATGAAGCTCACAGATTCATGATATATTATTCTTTTTGCTCTGTAAATATAGAGAAGCAATATATTGCTGCCTCAGCAATGCAAATAGGTGAAATTGACTATTTTGACCTAAACGGAAACTACATCAAATCAACTATTTTTGATCCCAGAGAAAAACTAATAGAAGATTTACAAAATAAAGTTGCATCATCTGACCCTTACATTTTTGTTTCAAGTTTAAAAATTAAAGACGGTTTATTATATGCCTTAAATTTAGATAATTTAGAAGATGATTTATTTAAGACGATGAAATTCAAAGATATTAGTTTACTTGTTTTTGACTTGAATGGTAAACCTATAAATAAGTACGTATTTGCAGACAACAGGTTTGTATCTCATTTTGCTATTGACATGTTACATAAACGCATTTACACATTTTGCGCCAATGAAGCAGAGCATAATATAATTGTTTATGATTATTAAAACCAAACATATGCTAAATTCCGAGAAGAATAGACATCGCAAAAAGGACCTGTTGCTAACATGCGTAACTGTTGCACAACCTCTAATCTCTTTGGGGTTAGTTCCCCGAAGCTCTGCTTCGAGAAAAAAAATTAAATTTGTTATGTGAGTGAATATGTTCATAAGAGTCATAACGTTTCAGTGCTTCTTTACCATTTCGTGTGTCCGGCCAAATATCGGCGGGTTGTTATCAGCAAGGAGGTTGACCAGAGTTTGAAAGACATCTGCCTTGAGATTTCGAAGCGGTATGAGATCGAGTTTATTGAAATAGGGACGGACAAAGACCATGTTCATTTTCTGATACAAAGCGTACCAACGATGAGTCCAACCAAGATCATTAAAGCAGTAAAAAGCATCACGGCCAAAGAGATTTTCAAACTTCATCCTGAGGTTAAAGAGCAGCTCTGGGGTGGAGAGTTTTGGACTAAAGGGTACTATGTAAATACTGTCGGTCGTCATGGTGATGAAAATACGATACAGGCCTACGTGCAGGCCCAGGGCAAACTTGACGAATATGAACAAATTCACTCACAACAGCTCAAGCTGTTTTAATACCTCGCAGCTCTGCTGCGAGGTAGTTTATTGGTGTATGGGGAAGGGGAGGTGAAGGTTCCAATACCGAACTTGACTTTATAAGGGAGAATGTTAAATGGAGGGCATGGATTGATCCTGATACTGAAGTGCCTACACCATATTCAATTGAAAATAAAGATAAGATAGGGCTTTTTGAAGGTGCAACTCATCGGGTTCATCATATCTACAGACCAACTGCAAGGGGATGTATAATGGGAGCAGGATCATTTGCCGGCGACCCGGATGGATTATGCCCTGTATGTGTTCAGCGGGCAGTATGCAGGTTCTATATGTGGGTAAACCCATTTGATTCGATTTACCCGGCACGCAAAATACTGAATATAAAGAAACCGGGGACAGTTCATTTTGCTGTTGATATTATTGAAACAGTGCGAGAATCGCAGAAATTGTCATGGTACCTGAATGGAAAACTAATTGGCCAGGGGAATAGTGAAATGGATATATCATTCGGGGACCTTGAAAAATATGAACTGGAATGCAGGCTCACAGATGAATCGAGGTTTGTCAGACCAGATCCACCCTTTGTTGATTATCCTGAAGCTTCTGTCAAATGGGTCATTATTAATGATTCAGCTAAAGAGTACGGTAATAAAATGGAGATAGACCTTGATATTGTTAAACCGGTTGCAGGTTGCAATAATGGTAAAATTGAAATAAAGGTAAATGATGGAACAGCTCCTTATTTTTATGAATGGGATGATGATAAATTCACAGCTAAAAGGCAGGATCTTGGTCCCGGAAGATATAAAGTGAAAGTATATGATGCAGAATACAGGAAGGTTGAAAAGGAAATAGTATTGCCCTGTGTTGAAGATTTTAACCCCAGGATAATAAGTAAATATAAAAAGGGCTCATGGAATATCAGTGTTGAGGGAGTTGACAGGAGTATTACAGATTTTAAATGGTCTGATGGGGTAGAGGGAGCTGAGCGTAAAGGTTTGTCAGAAGGTAAATACAGTTGCTTTATCAGTGATGTAAAAGGAAACAATATCACCAGGGAAATAAATCTGAAATCATGTGACAGGCCATTTGATGCCGGGATAAAGGAAATAATTCCTTCAACCGGGAACATGAACAATGGAAGTGTCACTTTCGATGTTCAGGGTGGCAGGAAACCTTATACCTTTGAATGGTCAGATGGTCATATGTCGGATAAGCCATTTCGCGATTTCTTGATTCCCGGGAAATATTCTCTAAAGGTAAGTGATCGAAACCAGTCTGTAATCGATATAAGCTTTGAAATAAAGCAGGCTGATGCATTTTATGCAAATAACCTGAAATTCATAAACTCAGGTCATGGCAGTATAAAGATCTCAAATCCCGAAAAGAACTACAGGTATTTATGGTATAAGGATAATATTCCTGATTATGTTCCGGTTTATCCAAACGGTAAGTACTATGGAATATGTATTACTACTAAGGGTGTTAGCTGTAAAGCGGAAGCAACAATAGTTGAAAACAGGGGAGGGGTATTTATTAGAGATACTGCAAAAAATGACTTTGGTAGCTGGATAT
>DOZA01000205.1:3503-8161 GCA_003518245.1 Bacteroidales bacterium
AATACCATACAGGACGGCAGGTATGCCGAGGTTCTCAAAATAGAAGATGAGATAACAAAGAAGATAGTATATGATGACAACTATCATTTTGATACCAAAGCTGCAGATATTACCTGGAATGGAATTATTGAAAATGGCTGTATGACACTTTCTGAAAAAGGATTTTTAAATAGCAAGATAAAATTATATTACTCATCCTTTTATCCCGGGAAAACCAAACCTGTTACCAGAGAAATTGAGTTTACCCCACCTGAACCAGGTAATTATTATGTTGCAGTCCAGGACAAGCATAGTGGAGCGATCAGCCTTAACAGGGTTGGTGTTGCAGTAGCCAAAGAATCAGAAGTTAAGAGGGCTGAACCACTTAGTCCTTCAGAGGTGTCCGGTGCAAATATGATTATGTGGCTGGATGCTGATGATCTGAACGCAGATGGTAAACCGGACGGGAGGTTATTCAGGAGAGGATCTGCAAATGGAGGCAGAAGTAAAGTTGGAGATATTGATTTTCACTGGTTCAATTATTTTCCCAATACACAAAATGGGAAACCCATAGCTAGCTGGCGGACTATATGGGTGCAGAGACTCAGCAAGGAAGTAAATAATTATCAGACTATTATCATGGTCCGCAGAGAAAGTGATTTTTCCTCGCAAGGCACTGCCCCATGGAGGGAACTTGACAGTCTAATTGGGACAGGTCCTTTTGGAGGTAATCTTTTCCGCAGTGATCTGAGCACACATATATTGAATGGAACAGTAAGGATTAATGGTAAAGAAATAGATCCCCACATATATCCTATGCCTGAGGATTTTTATGTCGTGACCTATGTGTTTGACAAAGTGCTTGATGTTCCGTTTAAAGTCACCGACGGTCATTGGGAGGGAGATATTGGAGAAGTACTGGTTTTTGATTCGAAGTTGTCAGATAACGAATTATGTGGTATTGAAGAATACCTTTATAGAAAGTGGATTTCAGGCGTTAGTTACTAAGAAAGATAAAAGGCGAAAGATACAAAAGGTACAAAACACAAAGTACAGGATGAATGTGAAATACCTTATTCAATAATCAAGCAAGTTTTCTTTGAAATTAATTCTGATCAATCCTGAAATCAGAATTATTTCTGGTGAAGACCGGAATATTATCAATTGAAACTTTATAATCAATGGTTTTCCCACCTTTGTATTTCTTACCTGAAAGGGCATCTACCCATTCTGGTCCGTCAGGTAGATAAATGCTTCTTGTTTTTGCTCCGGCTTCCAGTATGGGTGCTACAAGTAGATCAGGTCCAAACATATACTGGTCTTCCACCTCCCAGCATTGTTTATCATCAGGAAAATCATAAAACAATGGTCTCATCATAGGAGTTCCATCAGCCGATGCTTTCTTCATGTTTTCAAGTATATACGGTTTCAGCTTTTCTCTTATCCGGAGATAACGGGACATTATCCCGTAAGCTTCCTCTCCGTAACTCCAAACCTCATTAGGGGCACCTGTATGCATTGGACTACCTTCAATCTTTGTATAGGGTTTTCTCTGACCATGTAGCCTCATTACCGGACAGAATGTTCCGTACTGGAACCACCTTATCAGTACCTCATTGAAATCCTTTTTACTCAAGCCTGAATCGAAGAATCCTCCAATATCACTATTCCACCAAGGGATACCACAGAGTGATATATTTAATCCTGCTTTTACCTGCCTTCTTAAAGTTTCAAAATCACCATAAATATCTCCTGACCAGAGAACCGTACCGAATCTTTGTATACCTATCCAGCCACTTCTTGTAAGATTGATAATTTCTTCCTGCCCTTCATTAACCTGTCCCTCATATATGGCTTTCGAAAGATAATAGGGATACAGGCTGGATACCTCAAGGCCGTTACCTCTGTAATATCTCACATTTTCATAATCCAGGGGTTCCATTTCCGGTTCAGATTCATCAAGCCAGAACATTCTAATACCAATGTCATAATAGTTTTGTTTAAGTTTCGACCATAAAAATTCTCTTGCCCCTGGATGGAAGGGATCGATATAGGTAAGATAACCTGCAAACGGAAGGAAGGTATTTACTCCGTTTTCAGGACGTATCAGGTAGTTGTTCTTTCTCAGGGTCTGATAGTTTTCGCTATTCATATTCACTGTCGGCCATACTGAAACCAGCAGTTTTATTCCCATTGCTTCCAGTTCCTCAACCATTCCTTTTGGATCAGGCCAGTACTCCGGATCAAATTTCCAGTCACCTGTTTCAGGCCAGTGGAAGAAATCGGCCACTATAACCGAAACAGGCAGGTTTCGTTTCTTATATTCCCTTGCTACCTTCATAAGGTCTTCCTGGGAGTAATACCGAAGTTTGGATTGCCAGAAACCTGCTCCGTATTCAGGCATCTCTGGTGCTTTGCCTGTCATATCTGAGTATTTCCTGACAAGGCCTGCCGGTGTGTCTTCCTGAAATATGAAATAGTCTATCTGACGAGCATATTTAGCCGTGAAACTGGTATGTGTCAATGAAAAATCAGCCCTGCCGATGGAAGGATTATTCCATATAAAGCCATAACCTTTACTGGAAATAAAGAATGGTATGGATATCTGCGTGTTTTTCTGGGCAAGCTCAAGAACTGTTCCTTTCAGGTTCAGGCAATCATTGGGGTATTGCCCCATACCGTATATGTGCTCATCCTTCTCCGCTACGAAGGTAAGTATGATTTCAAAGTGGTCGCTTCCTTTGGAATCATATTGTCGCGCAAAACGGGGGACATGGTGATGAAAAGCTTCTTTCAGGAGTATCTCGTCCTTGTTATTGAGATATGTTATGAGTCCATCCCTTTCCCTTATTTCAGCTCTTATTGTACCGTTTATAATGACTGCCTTACCGGGCATAATTTTTATTTCCGGAATCACTTCTGGTTGATCCAGTATATTCCAGTTTTCTTCTGTAATATGCAGGCTGCGGGAAGAGCGGAAACGGAGGGTATTATCTCCGAAAGCTTCAATCCTGAACAGCTCGCCCTCATTCTCCCAGATAAGAGAGTTTTTGTCTGTGGAGAACCTGCTTTCCGTATCCTGTGCTGAGATATTTAAGGTAAAAAGTATCCCTGCAAGCACAGGAATAATGATCATTTTTTTGTTTGATAATATCATAATACTTAATCTTATTTATAATTTCCATACTTCTGGAGTGTTTCCCACCATGTCATAATGTTCTCAGGAGACACTCCCTCCTGTATTACATGTATAGGTGCAAAAATAAATCCGCCACCCGGAGCCAGGTCATCGATCCTTTTTCTGGTTTCCTTTATTACTTCCTCCTTTGTGCCATGTGGCATAACATATTGAGTATCGCAGCTTCCGCCCCAGATAGTCAGTTTATCACCATACAGATTCTTAAACTTCTTTGTATCCATACCTGTGCAATTAACCTGGAAGGGATTCAGGATATCAACACCTGCTTCTATCAGAAGGGGTATCGTTTCCATTATGGCTCCGTCATTATGAAAGAAGATATTTATTTTCGATTTTACCTTTTCCTTGATAAAGTGAAACAGGCGGTTATGATATGGCCATATCATTTCCTTATACAGGTAAGGAGATTCAGGGCTCCATAGTTGAGCATCGGGTACATTAAGTTCTATTGTCTGACCAACACGTCCTTTGGAAGAGGAGATTACTTTTCCCCCGTCTTTAGCTATAGCTTCAAAATAATCTCCGTCAGATGATCCGTATGTAAAAGCTTCAATAGTGACAATATTATGATCTATATCCGGTACCGAATGGATGCCAGTAATATAGGCAGAGCTTACCGGTTCGAGCCATACTGTCTGCCATATTCCAGTAACCGCGGTATAAAATATTCCTCTTGGCTTCAGAACCTACTTTCCACGTGGCTGGTATCCCTTATCTGTAGGATCCCATACTTTTACTAGAAGTATTTGCTCTCCTGATTCTTTCAGAAAAGGGCTAATATCAAATGAGAACGGAGTGTATCCACCCTTGTGTGTCCCCACTTTAATATCATTAATCCAGATATCTGATTCCCAGTCTACTGCTCCAAAATTCAACAAGATTCTCTTCTTCTTCCACGCGGAAGGAACTGTAAACGAATATTCATACCATAGTTCATTCTCCGGGCTAACTGTTTTCTGAACACCGGAAAGACTCGATTCAACAGCAAACGGAACAAGTATTTTTCCATCGAATTTTTCAGGCTTTGGAGTACCCGCCTCAGTTATAGCATATTTCCAGAGGCCGTTCAGGTTTTTCCATTCATCACGGACCATCATTGGCCGGGGATATTCAGGTAAAGGATTTGAAGGATTAATCTTTTCAGCCCACTCTGTTTTTAATTTATCACCTGCTGGCTCCCATTTTTGAGCATAAGTGCATGACAAAATCATTAATATTGTAAAAGCTAATAATGCTTTTTTCATAATTTCAAATAATTTTTCTAGTATATCCCGTAAATATTTACTTTAATCTCTTTTGTTGCTTTCATCCTTAACCATATAATAAGGTCTTCACTCATAATATTTTGTATGATTCCCTGGTGAAACAAATCTTTATTGCTAAGTTGTTCACCGTTAATTGACACCCCCACTTTATCCCTGCCCCAATTCTTTATAATAAAGGCCGGATTTTCTAAAGGTGAATCTTCAGATCCTTTCAA
>DOZA01000382.1 GCA_003518245.1 Bacteroidales bacterium
TATAAACGCCTGAATGTTAATATGTTAATTGTTACAAATTCTGTTAATTGCTTAGTTTTACAGGATAAAAATAAGCAATAATGAAAAACATAAACCCACTTGGCCTTTTTGACGATCAATTTTTGATGGAAAAGCTTACCAAACTTGGTGATCCCCTTCAAAAACTCAGTGAATATATTGATTGGAGAATATTTGAAGGCCCTTTAAATGAGGCATATAAAGATGAAGACAAGGACTTGTCCAAGGGCGGTCGCCCACCCTTTGGTAGATTAATGATGTTCAAAGCCCTATTGATCCAAAGCCTCTACAATCTTTCCGATGACCAATTGGAATACCAAATAGTGGACAGGGCAAGTTTTAAACGCTTCCTTGGATTAAAGAAGAGCGACAAGGTTCCAGATAGCAAAACATTTTGGGTGTTTAGAGAGTATCTTATTGAAAAGAAAGTAATTGAGGGATTGTTTACAATATTCAATGAAACACTTGATGCAGCAGGAGTATTTGCCAATGAAGGAAAAATGGTAGATGCCAGTTTTGTGGAAGCACCACGCCAACGCAATACCCGCGAAGAAAATAAGCATATAAAGGAAACCGGAAAGGCACCGGAGAACTGGAAGGAAAAGCCACACAAGCTTTGTCAAAAGGATATTGATGCCCGGTGGACAAAGAAAAACAATGCAACTTATTTCGGGTATAAGAATCATGTTAAAGCCGATGTAAAAACCAAACTAATTGAAACATACAAAGTTACCGATGCTTCTGTTCACGATTCACAAACAACAGAAGAGTTGCTTACCGGAAAAGACGAAGGACAACCGTTTTATGCAGATAGCGCGTATACCGGTGAAGAGCAAGAGAAGGTCTACAAGAAAAAGAAGGTAATAAACAAAGTAATAGAGAAAGGTTATCGCAATAAGCCCCTTACCGACGAACAAAACGCCAGTAATAAAGAGAAATCCAGAACACGGGTACGGGTTGAGCATATATTTGGTTTTGTGGAAAACAGCATGAATAGCTCAATTGTACGAACCATAGGGTTTCCAAGAGCAAAAACGAAAATAGGGATGATGAACTTAACCTACAATATTTGTCGTTGTGTTCAATTGAAATTGGTTGTTGCCATGGGATAAGTATTTCCATTTGTGAAAATCGCAATTGTATATCAAGCTGTCAACCAGCATATTAATAAACAGGGGGTGGGTAAAATTCGGGTTTTAGAAAAAAAGGAATTATATTTATGTCAAACAATGCCGCCAGAAAAATAGGTTTTTAGAGGTGCCCTAAATATAAATTAATTTGCAACATGAAGATTATTAATCTAATTCTATTGATTATTTATGCATGTTTCTTCTTTTCCTGCGAAGGAGAATATAAGTCAGATAAAAGGCCAAATGTTATTGTTATTTTAACTGATGATCAGGGCACACTTGATATTAATTGCTTCGGATCTACAGACTTGTATACCCCTAACATGGATAAACTGGCTCAAACAGGTATAATGTTTACCCAGGCATATGCTCATACTGTATGTTGTCCAACAAGGGCGGCCCTGCTCACCGGTCGCGCTCCACAGAGAACTAATGTAAATTCATGGGTCCAAAATAATACTCATGCAGAAGAACCAGGAAGAAATATGTTCATTGATGAAATTACTATTGCTGAGCTACTGAAAGGAAGTGGATATGTCACTGGAATATTTGGCAAATGGCATGTAGGTTCAGATATTGATCATGGTCCTCTTTCACAGGGTTTTGATGAGTTTTATGGTCTGCGAAATGGGTTTATCGATAATTATAACCATTTTTTTCTTCATGGTAAAGGTCATCATGATCTCTGGGATAATAAGACAGAAGTTTATGAGAGAGGAAAATATTTTCCTGATCTGATTACGAATAAAGCACTGAATTTTATAGAAAAAAACAGAGATACCAGCTTTTTTATGTATATGGCTTTTAATATTCCTCATTATCCTGAGGAATCAGATGAGAAGTTTGATCAGTATTATACTGGAACTCCCGAACCGAGAAAAAGCTATGGTGAGATGGTTTCCACAACTGACGACAGAATTGGCAAAGTTCTTGATAAACTGGAAGAATTAAATTTGCGAGATAATACACTTATTTTATTTATGAGTGATAATGGTCATTCCACCGAGGATTATAAGATTCGCAGGGAGAATCATAATAGTGGTCTAGCTGTTGGTACTAATTACGGGGCGAATGGAGGTGGAGGAAATACAGGTAAATGGCGTGGTGCAAAAGGTAGTTTTCTTGAAGGAGGAGTTAGGACTCCCGCAATTATTAGTTATCCAGGCGTTGTTCCTCAAGGAGAATCCAGAGATCAGATTATAACAATTATGGACTTCCTCCCAACAATTTGTGAAATAACTGGAGTTGGTTTACCTGAGCAGAAACTTGATGGTTTCAGCATACTTCCGATTATATCAGATAATAGTGCTGAATCCAAACATAAAGTTCTGTATTTTCAGTGGCAGGACAGATGGGCAGTACGTGATGGAAACTGGAAGTTATTAATGAATGGTTGGGATACAACAGGGGAGTTTTCTGATCATCCTGAAAAAGACCGTAAGATGGAAAGTCCTTACCTTGCGAAACTAGATGATGAACATCCTGAAGAAATAAACTATGCCGATGATTTCCTGGAAATTGTCGAACGTCTTACAAAATTATATGAAGACTGGGCCAATGATGTATTTGAAGATGCTAGTCGCCATGATTCAAATAACGACTGAAATAAGTATTATTTTCAAATAAAAATAAAAAAGATCGCTCTTTTCAGGTTAGGGCACATTTTTAATTAAAGAGTTTTTTCTGTGAAACTTTACCCTAAAAAACAACTAGGTCAATAATTGATGTATTTCAGCAGCATTGAACTTATACCTCAGGATTTTGCGAATTGAATAGTAAATTCAATATATTCCTGCCCTGATGCTGTCAAGTTTTTCCTTTAGTTCTTTTGCTTTTCCCGGCATAGCTGAATACATGTTATTTGTTTCCTTTAGGTCTTCCTCGATGTTGAATAATTCAAATTCACCCGAACTCTCATTCACTCCAAGTTTATTCCTGAACCATTCTGGCTCATTACTCACGTCACCGGAAGCTGCGTCAATATATACCCATTCTCCTTTCCTGATAGCAAGGTCCCCCCTGGTTGAATGATGTACAATGGGTTCTCGAAGAACTGTTTCACCAGGTTTACCATCGAGAAGATTTAAGAAGCTAAAACTATCTTCAGCTTCATCCTTTTCTATTTCATATCCTGTGATTTCTGCTACTGTTGCTATAAAATCTACAAGGCATATTGTCTTATCGCTTTTTGAAGATGCCTTTACTCTTTCAGGCCAGTTTATGATAAAGGGAACACGATGCCCGCCTTCCCACAGGTCACGTTTAACTCCCCTTAATCCGTCCATACTGTAATGCCCTGTGTTTAGTATCCTGTCATAGGCCGTTTTCTCAGGTCCATTATCGGAGCTCAGGATAATCAGGGTATTTTCAGAGATATTTAAATTCTCAAGCTCTTTTAAGATTAAACCAACAGAATAATCCAGTTCATTTACAAAATCACCATACAGACCAGCATCACTCGCACCTTTGAATTCTTTGTTTGGGACTACCGGTTTATGGGGGCACATAGGTGAAAAGTAGAGGAAGAATGGGGAGTCATCTGCTGATGCGGATCTAATAAATTCCAAGGCCTTATCAGTGAATGTTGGAAGCATTTTTTCATGATTGTAATCAGAAGATCTATAGCCTCTTATATTGCTTCCGCCAATAAGAACTATTCCAATGCTATCAAGATTAAACCGTACATCGGGTACTGCAAGAGCAGTATTATTTTCAGTGAAAGTCCAGCCTGGCCACCCAAGGCTAAAGGAGTAATCGAATCCTTGTTCTCGCAATCCGCTCAATATGGGTTTGCTCCAGTCAATATTGCTTACAGAAACTGACTCCATTATATCTAAAAGTTGCCATTCAAGACCGAGATGCCATTTCCCGACAGCAGCAGTCTTATAACCGGATTCTTGTAACATATCGGCTACCGTAAGTTGCTCAATATCAATAACAGGTGGATCTGTTTTGCGAAGAACGCCCCTAGCAAGGCGTGGCTCTCGCCATGCATACCGTCCTGTTAATAGAGCATATCTAGTAGGCGAACAGACAGTAGATGGAGTATGCGCATCAGTAAACATCATTCCTCCTGTTGCTAACTTGTCAATATTCGGGGTTGGTATTTTGGAATCTTCATTGTAACATCTTGGATCGCCTTAACCAAGATCATCAGCAAGAATAAATATAATATTTGGATACTGCTTATCAGTACTGCAATTTGTCAGGCCCACTAATAAAACAATGATGATTGTAAAAATGATTGATATTGATTTGTTCATATTCCTGGAATATTAAATAAATTTACTTCTTCAATATTATCTTTTAATTTATCCTGCTGAGTAATTAAATGGTAATATACAGTTAATTTTGCGATTTAATTACATTTAGTTTTTCTTTCATATCCTTTATTATTCCCGGATAATCATCAGCAACATTATTAGTCTCGCAGGGATCAACAGACATATCAAATAGTAATCCAGGAAAATCTGATGAATCAGGTCTAATTACCCTATTTCTATCGTTTTCAACACCTTCAATATATTTCCATTTTCCTTTTCTCAAGGCAAAAATACCGGTGCTGGAATGAAAAATTCGTGGATTTTCATCATCAATATCTATTATTTCACCTTTTAATTGTTTAAGGATGATATAACTGTCTTCCCCACCACTGATTCCATGCGTATCTGTTATTTCACATAAGGTTGCGAATATATCTGTCAGGCTTATTAGTGCGTCATTTTTAGTTCCGGCCTTTATTTGTCCCGGCCACCTGGCAATGAATGGAACCCTGTGACCTCCCTCCCAGATATTTGCTTTGTATCCTTTGAGATCACCTGCGGATTTATGCCCGTTTGCTCCCCTGCGCGGACCGTTATCACTTGTAAAAATGAATAAAAAAACAGGAAGAGTGTTCTTCATAAGTATTTGATTAAGTAATTAATACAAAATATTTCCATCATGATTAATAATCAGATTAAGGAGATTTCATATGCATGATTATTCCACTCTGCTAATATAAACCCAGTAAGCACCAAGTGATAAACCTTCATCGCCGGTAAACCATGTCCTTAGCTTTGTTTTTCCCTTATTGAGGTCAACAGTAAAACCTGCTGTTTTCATATCATCAGTCACTGTTATACTATCATCGAAATCCTGTATCTTAAGTCTGGCCGTTTTTATATCCAGGGCTACTCCTTCACCAAAAGGTTCTCCCCCCGGAATTTCGATATTTGAAGCAGGGATACCTTCAGTAATATTTCTACCTGCTTCCTTCGGCCATCTAGCCAGTTCAATCCTGTATTTTCCCGGTTTATCAACTTCAATATCCCAGTAACCATTTCGTTGCCAGCCCCTACGCATCTGCGAATGTGCAAATGGAGGTGTATCTTCCCCTCCCGGACTGGCTGCCCTCGTACCATCAGGTTTAACAACCTCCATCCAGTCGTGGGACGACAGAACCATTGATGGTGCTTTTTCCGAACCAATATGTATATAACTTCGTGTTTCATAGCCGGAAAAAACGTCGTTGAACCACTCTTCATAAAGAGCTCTCATTTCCTTTACTTTCTCAGGATATACCACAGCCACATCCAGTCTCTGGCCGGGGTCTGTTCTCATATCATATAATTCTTTCCCATAAACAAGCCTCCAGTTCTTTTGCATTACTGCTGATCCCCGGTAATGTTCAGGCTCTTCTACTCTCTGTGAATCAACAAAAAGTGTACGTTCACCTTTTTCCCATTTTAACTTTCCGGTAATATATTTCCATAAACTTAAGCCATCCATTTCAGGTCCGCTACCTTTCTCCAATCCACACATCTCAATAAGGCTCGGTAGTATATCAATATGTGCCGTAAGCCCGTCAAAATCCCTTCCTACATCCAGACCTCCTGCAGGCCAGTGTATAAAGCATGGCACCCTGTGTCCTCCATCATAAGGGCTTCCCTTTCTTCCATGCATCCCCATGTTAAACCCATAAACTGTCGGAAGACCATTACTCCAGCTACCATCCACGATAACCCCGTTGGCGGTACCATTATCTGTCATAAAAATGAAAATGGTGTTTTCCTCAAGCTTCTGTTCAGCAAGATAAGACCTTAGTTTGCCAATATTTTCATCAATATTCGTTATCATGCCAAAAAAGTTGGCAGAAGGTATAAGTGTATCTCCCTTATATTGATTCGAATACTTATCCTCAACATACAGGGGACCATGAGGAGCATTGG
>DOZA01000082.1 GCA_003518245.1 Bacteroidales bacterium
ATACCGAACTTTCGGAGTCTTTAATAGAGAGATCTTTCGCTTGTCACCTTCGCTTGCTTTCAGCAATCTCAGGTTCCTCGGTTCCAATAAAAAAAGACGCAGCGTGTGCGTCTTATATCTTATAAACTTCTCGGAGGGTTTTACTGCAACTGGAAGTTAACAGATATTGCGAATCTTACTTTAACCGGTATTCCTCTTTGTAAGCCTGCAGACCAGGCAGGGGAGGAGTTAACCACTCTCAGCACTTCATTGTCGAGTGATGGATCTACACCCTTCATTATTTCAGTCTTGGTGACCTGGCCTTTCTTGTCAACAACGAACATTACAAAGACTTTACCCTGAATTCCATTTTCTGCTGCTATCTGAGGGTAACTTACGTTGCTCTGAACCCATTCACGAAATTTATTAACGTCACCACCGTGGAATGTTGGCATATCTTCAACCACAACGAAAATCTCATCGTCAACATATTTCGGGTCAGAGTATTGCACATTGGATTTAGGATTCTCATCTGTATTTGATTTTTTTTGCATGGAATAATCGTCTTCACGTACCTCCTGTAGAGTATTTACTTCCTGTTTTGATTTCGATTCATCTAAATCAAAAAAGATAAATGGTTCTATTGCTTCAGTCTCATTTGTTTTTTCAAGAGGTGTAATCTCCTCACTTGTGCATGAAAAATATCCGAATACAAACAATATAAAAGGCACTGCAAGCAAGAGCTTGAGACACGACATTTTTTTACTTTTTTTCTTTGTCATCATGATTATACGTTTTTTTATCAGGGAACGGCCCGAAAAGCCGTTTTGTAAGGTGAAAATACTTGTGTTGAATATCTGATTCAGTATCAGTCGCTGATAGCTGATAACATTCCTACCCGAATCGAGCATCTGCCGGTCGGCTTCATATTCATGCAAAGCTTTCAGGGAACGCTCGTAGAGGTATATAAATGGGTTGAACCAGAAAAATATACCTGTCAGGCGCATTAGAATGATATCAAGGAAATGCTTATTCTGGATGTGTTGTTCTTCGTGTTCCAGTATTGTTTTTTTTATTTCATCTTCAAGGTCACTGCTTAAAAATATATATCCCATGGCTGAAAAGCCGGATTCCTTACCGGGAGGTGTTAGTACTATCTTTGTATCTTCCACCCTGTATTTTCTTATATATACAATCAGCTTGAAAATATTAGCCATAAAAATTACAAATGCCACGAGGCAGCCAGTGAGGTAAATTATTAGGGGTGATGATATATCACTATGCCCAGTGCCGGGATCATCAGGGTAAATATTAACCTGTGGAATGTTAATAATAGCGTTCATGCTATCATTTATTGAAGCGAGCAATCCTACGGAGCCTGCACTTATTTTGATAAAGGGGAAAAGCAATGATATAATAACACTGCCAAGAAGGTATAATCGGTTTCTCATGTAACGTGTGTCTTTACTGAATAGCAGTATATACATTAAATAGAACACTGCAAGATAGACCGATGATAGAATTATATATTGTTTCATTTTCCTGATTTTTTCTGTCGGGATATCTCTTTTTCCATGAGCTTTACTATATCTTCCATTTCTTTAAGGCTGATCTTTTTCTCACGGGCAAAGAAGCTGACCATCTTTTCGAAGGAGTTGGAGAAATAATCCTTCACCAGGCTCGACATCCTTGATTTGGTATATTCTTCCTTTGAAACGAGGGGGTAGTATTCGTGTGTGCGGCCATAGGCTTTATGACTCACAAATCCCTTGTTCTGAAGTATCCTGATTATAGTACTTACAGTATTATAGGCAGGCCTGGGTTCAGGAAATCGTATGCGTATATTTTTTACAAATCCCTTATTTATATCCCAGAGTATTTGCATAATCTGTTCTTCAGCTTTTGTAAGTTCTTTCATTTCTTTGATAATTTATCATTACAAATATATAACGAAATAATTAGTTATACAACTAAAATTTTAATTTAACTGAAAAATATTTGATTAAAGTGACTGGAATTAAGAATTGATGGCAGCCAGCCGGTAGGCTGGGCGCTAAGTTCTGTTTCCTGGTTCCTCTGTCCCGATTCAACCTCAACTCCTAAACATAATTATTTTATAACACTCTAATATTTGTTTTACTCTTTTATAGTTATATATCTGAAAATAATTGTAATTTTAGACTTACAATGTATGCAGATCAATGAGAAAAAAAGGATTATTCACAGAGAATCTTCGGGTTTCATTCAGGGCTATAGGCTCAAACAGGGTCAGGGCTATACTTACGATGGCAATAATTGCTTTTGGGATAATGGCTCTTGTTGGTATCCTTACAGCTATTGATGCAATAAAGGGATCGCTCACCAGTCAGTTTTCAATGATGGGGGCAAATACTTTTCAGATTACAAGCAGGGGAATGACAGTAGTTTTGGGCAGAAGTGAGACGCGTTCTAAGAATCACGCATATGTTTCATATCGTGAAGCTAAGGAGTTCAAGGAGCGTTTCCAGGAACCTGCTCATGTAAGTATATCAATTGTAGCCAGTGGAATGGCCACGGTAAGTTATCGTAGTGAAGAAACAAATCCCATTGTACAGTTAACAGGCATAGATGAGAATTACCTGCAGGTTGGTGGTTTTGAAATAGAAAGGGGAAGGGGTTTTTCACAGGACGAGGTGGCATCGACACGAAACCTTGCTATTATTGGTGCTGATGTGGCTAAAGCTATTTTTAGACCTGATATTGATCCGATAGGTAAAATAATCAATGTTGCCGGTTGCAAACTTAAGGTAGTTGGTATATTAAAGGCAAAAGGTGCCAGTGTTATATCAAGCGACAATGTTTGTTTTATGCCTGTTACTACGGCCAGGTATTATTTTTCAAGGCCAAATATGAATTTCAGTATTAATGTAATGCCATTTGTAAAGACAGATATAGAGATGCTGGCCAGTGAAGCCGAGGGTGTTTTCAGGCTTGTGCGGAGGCTGGAAGCCCGTGATGAGTCAGATTTCAATATTGTCAAGAGCGATGCAATATCTGATCTACTGATTGAAAACACTAAATTTATTACCTTAGCAGCTACACTGATTGGTCTGATTACACTTGCAGGAGCTGCTGTCGGATTAATGAATATAATGCTTGTCTCTGTCACTGAAAGGACCAGGGAGATTGGTACAAGGAAAGCCATGGGAGCAAAAACCTCCACTATTAAAAACCAGTTTCTGTATGAGTCGGTTATAATTGGTCAAATGGGAGGTATCCTTGGGATCACACTGGGTATACTGGTTGGTAATATAATATCCAGTGCTTTACAATCAAGTTTTATCCTTCCCTGGAAGTGGATTATAGGTGGTGTTGTCGTATGTTTCCTGGTTGGTGTCATTTCAGGATATTTCCCTGCTGTAAAAGCTGCAAGGGTTGACCCGATTGAGGCACTCAGATATGAATAAATCATTAATAATATGGATAAAGTAGTTATTCAGGAAAAAAGCCAGAATTGCCCGGGAATGTATTTTACCCCGGCTGAAAACCTACTTACTATTGAGGGCAGGTCTATACCTGAAAACCCTGAGTTAGTTTATAAACCCGTAAAAGACTGGATTGTTGATTTCTTTAATGATTCAGAAAGTCTGAATATTAAAATTGTACTTGAATATATCAATAGTGGTTCATCCAAGCACCTTCTTGATTTTCTGAAAATATTAAGGGCTTATCATAAACAGGGTAAGAGTCTTGGCATAAACTGGTTATATGAGGAGGATGATGAAGCCATACTGGAGCTCGGCGAGCATTTCCGTGACTCTTCAGGTCTGCCAATAGAGATTGAAATGCTTTTAGAGTAAGATACAAGTATAAAGATACAAGTAGAGGCGCAAAATTTTGCACCTAATAAGACAAAAGTAAAAAGGCAAAAGAAAAACGGCTAATGCACCAAATAATACATTAACCGTTTGTCGTTTGTCGTTCGTCGTTAGTCTTTTGTCCTTATGTTTTTATTCCATTAGCTTTTCCACGAGGTCTACCACTCGTTCAGAATATCCCCATTCATTATCATACCATGAGAGTACTTTAACCATTTTACCATTTACTATGGTACTCAGGGAGTCGAATATTGATGAGCTGGAATTATGGATAACATCAACTGAAACGATCGGGTCTTCAGTATATTCAAGTATGCCTTTCATTGATCCTTCTGCCGCCTTCTTCATGGCATTGTTAATATCCTCCTTGCTTACTTCTTTCTTAAGCATAGCTACCAGGTCAACAAGTGAGCCTGTAGGAGTGGGAACCCTTACAGCCATACCATACATTTTACCTTTAAGGTCAGGTATTACTATCCCGACTGCTTTAGCAGCTCCTGTGGTTGTTGGTATCTGTGAAACGGCTGCCGACCTAGCCCTTCTAAGATCAGAATGGGGTAGGTCAAGTATAACCTGGTCATTAGTATATGAGTGTATTGTAGTCATAAAACCCTGCTCAATGCCGAACTTATCATTAAGTACTTTGGCTACAGGCGCCAGGCAATTAGTTGTACAAGATGCGTTTGATACACACTGATGCTCAGGTTTGAGATCATCATCATTAACACCAAGGACTATTGTTGCGTCTATCTGATCTTTTGAAGGTACTGTCAGAATAACCTTTTTAGCACCATTCTTAAGGTGATCACCATAACCACCTTTTGGACTTTCTTTAACTCTGAATACACCTGTGGACTCAATGACAACATCCGGGATTTGATCCCATGGAATAGAAGCTGGGTTCTTCTCTGATGTAACTCTGACTTTCATTCCATTAATAATAATATTGTCCTCATCATGGCTGACACCATAATATCTTCCCTGTGTTGAATCATATTTCAGGAGATGAGAAAGTGTTTTAGTATCAGTAAGATCGTTTATACCTACAACCATAATATCTGGTCTGTCCAGGGCAATTTTAAAGGCATTTCTGCCTATTCTGCCGAATCCGTTTATAGCTACTTTAGTTTTTGCCATTTTTGTGAAAATTTATTTGTAATTATTGAGCTTGCAAAGGTAGTGAATATTGGTAAGTGTGTCAATATACATGGTTAAAAAGTTGGATGAAGTTGATAAGGGTTGAGAATGGGGTGAAAAAAGTTGAAAAAAGTTGAGAATGGTTGAGAATGGGTTTAAATGCCTGTGGCAGCATGCAGGGGTTTGAATGTTTGAAAGTCTAAAAGTGCGGTTTGTTCCGGGCAGACCTTAAAAGATAATGGAATTTATCTGCGGAAGAAGATAGTGGGTATTCGATTTGCTTCAGGGTTAAGGGGATCGATAATGATACCTATCCTATAGCTAACAAACAGGGTAAGGAATAAGGCACGATTATCACTTGTAGCCATTATAGGGAGTTTGTTTGTAAAAGCTTCAAATGATGTACCCAGCTCAATAGAATGGATAACTTTATCTTCTTTACTGTATTCAAAATTTAGTCCGCCCTTTATAAAAAGGCCGGGATATACTTTTATTTCGTTAAATCCTTTAAAGAAGGATGCTTTATTGTAGATATAGGTAGGATCGTAAATATCTTCATTAAATTTTTCCTGTTTTATCTGGTATGTACTGACAGGGGTGTAATAGAGTACATTATAATAAATAGGTTTTGCAAATGCTAAAGAAGGGCCACCTGAATAGAAATATCTTATAGCTATTCCTCCAAGGTCCAGTTTCTTAAATATCTCTTGCTGGTGTCCAATAGAACCTCTCAGAGAGTATAGTTCATTTAACTTTCCGAATACAAAACTTCCACCTGCCTGTACATATGGATTTGAAAGTTTAATCTCTTTCGGGTGTTTTATTAGATTAAAATCAATATCTATGATCCTTTTGTTTAGAAAGTCAAGGCGTTTCCCTTCACGATAGCTTATTCCTATGCCATTGGAATTAAGAGTAAGTCCAATAGTCCTCTCGTTCCTGTAAAACACCTTATCCTGTTCATCTATATCCCCCTGGGCAAATACAGGCACAGAAACAACCACTATACATATTGTAGTCAGCAGTTTTTTCATAGTCTACTGAATTTATTAAATAAGTATCCGGGGAATCAGCCGGTTTTAACCTATGTGCTCTGTGTCAATGTCTGCCTTGGAATAAGCCGGGCACACCTCATTATTACATGAGCTAAGTGCAAGAGCCAGAACAAAGGCAACTGCTATTAAAACTGCAATTTTTTTCATCTCTTCAATTTTACTCCCACAAAAATATACTTATAAATTTAAATACAACTATTTTAAACTACAAGCTTTGTACCAAAAATAGAAAAATTATAAAAAAACACAAAAGTGGGGGCTATCAAAATAACCAAAACCAAATGTTTTGTTTAAAATTCAACATCCCTCCTCCAAATGAAAACACTTTATACATTCACCTTGTTCATTTAATTACCGGTATTATTGGTGGTACCCAGTCTATATCCAGGTCCAGTAATTCGCTTTTAAGCTTCTCAAATTCAATAGTATATATTTCTTTGAGTTTGCCATACTGATATTTAAATTTGGTAGAAGCAATTTCGTATTGATCCTTCTGGGCATTAGTAATATCATTATCAGACCCTGATGTAGCACCTGCTGCGAACCACATCCTGTTCATGATTGATGGTTCGGTAGCATTAACTCTCACATTGCCTGATCTGCGTCCACTAATTGAAAGAATAATATCATCTAGTTTCTTTTCAATATCTTTTGTAAGTATCATCAGATCATTTGTATTCGCAGGTGTTCTGAGCAGTTCTGATCTCAGTTTTTCCATCTTTTCTTTGAGTTCACTGGTATAGGAATAAATCTTATTTACCCTAGAGGATAAATCAGAAGCTTTTTTCAGGAATTCGAATTTTGCTTTATAATCAGGTTTTCCCAGGGCGCTAATTTCAAGAGCATTAATATTAAACTCTTTCTTTACACCAAGATCATGATATTTACCTTTTACATATTTCTCCATTGAGACATAATATTGTCCCGGGAGTACCGAGGGACCGCGCTGTTCCATATATTTCAAATCCCATGTAACAGTTCCAATTCCCTTTCTTAGTGGGTTTTCTATTTTCCTCATAATTTCGCCATTACTATTTGTAAAGGTGAATATCAGCATGGCTTTTTCTTCCTGTGCTTCGGCCAGTAATTCTTCATCGCCTGGATATGATATTTCCTTACCCTGTTTTTCTGCTTCTCGCTGTGCTTTCATTCTTTTCTGCTTGAGTGTTTCATATCCTTCCTTAACAAAGTATATGATTTTAGCTTCAGGTTTAGGATTAGGTATTCTGAAATGTACTTCACCCTGTCCGCTATGGTTTGATCCGGGATAATAAAGAAGGGCATCTTCAATATCAAATATATGAGCTTCTTCATCCATTACTTCCTTATTCAACTGCCTTATATATGAATAGTCATCAAGGATATACCATCCTCTTCCGAAGGTTGCCACGGCCAGATCGTTTTCTCTTTCCTGTATATCAAGGTCTTTAACCTGTATTGTAGGCAGACCATTATTTAACTTGAACCATTTCCCTCCCTGATCGAGGGTGATCCATACGCCCCATTCAGTACCAATGAAAAGAATCCCGGGATTAATATGATCTTCCTGTATAACATAGATTGTTCCATCTGGCAGATTTGAAGCTATTGAAGTCCATGTTTGTCCTTTATCGGTACTTTTAATAATATATGGAGTAAAATCGCTAGCATTTTTTCTACCGTCAAAGCATGCATATACTGTATTCGCATCATGCTGCGAAGGAAGAATATAATTAACAAAAGTCATATCCGGGACATCAGGAAAGCTCTGGAATTTTATCCAGTTGTCACCATCGTCATCTGTTCTCCATATCAGCCCATCATCGGTTCCGGCGTATATCATACCCTGTTGTACAGGTGATTCAGCCAGAGCAAAAATATTACCAAAGGGCGACGTTGACATACTTTTGGCTATTGCTTCCGGTGGCCATTTTTCCCCCATCATTGGCAAAAGATCTACATCGAGTTGCCTTGTAAGGTCAGGGCTTATTTCTTTCCATAATCCTCCATGATCGGTACTCTTAAATAATTTATTTGCAGCTACATAAAGAGTTTTGCTATTATGAGGGCTTATAAAGTAAGGTGTATTCCAGTTGAACCTGTATACCTCATCTTCAACAGGTTGAGGTTTAATAGATATAGAGTTCTGTGTATAATTATCATACCTCCTTAAACCACAATATTGTGATTCTGCATAATGAATACCAGGGTTATCAGGATCAGGTATTGAAAGGTATCCATCACCACCTATGGTATAAGTAAAATCAGCATTAACCAGGTACCTGCGGGTAGTTCTGTTTGGGCCGTACCATGATCCGTTATCCTGTGCACCACCATATACATTGTAAAATGGTAGTGCATTATCAGTTCTGACATGATAATACTGTGTTACCGGGAAATTAGATTTGAATACCGAGTTCTGACCTTTATCCCAGCTTTCATAAATACCTCCGTCGCATCCCATAAGGTAATAGTTAGTATTGTCAGGATCGATCCAGAGCGCATGATTATCCACATGCTTATTCTTTTCTCCAAGTGGTTCCCATGTCTTACCACCGTCATTGCTTACCATATTACGCACATCCATGGATATAATACGGTCGGGGTCAACAGGGTCGGTATAAATTTCAACATAATACTGAGGACTTCCAGCTATTTCATTACTCATTTTTACCCAGCTTTCTCCCATGTCGTCTGAACGATAGA
Source organism: Bacteroidales bacterium (assembly GCA_003518245.1). Classification (GTDB taxonomy): domain Bacteria; phylum Bacteroidota; class Bacteroidia; order Bacteroidales; family VadinHA17; genus UBA9300. Next base: position 8,714 of record DOZA01000082.1, read on the forward strand.
AACCCCCTTTATTCCCCGGCAGCTCTATCATAGCATAAATAATGTCAGGATTGGCCGGTGAAACAGCAAGGCCTATTCTTCCAACATCCCCGTTTGGTAATCCTTTTTTCAGTTTATTCCATGTCTTCCCAGCGTCAACAGATTTATATATAGCTGACTCTGGTCCACCATTAATCTTGGAGTACACCCTGCGCTCTCTCTGGTGAGCCGAAGCATATAATATATCCGGGTTCCTGGGGTCCATTTCCATATCAGATATGCCAGTATATTCACCAACAAAAAGTATCTGCTCCCATGTTTTTCCGCCGTCGGTGGTTTTATATAACCCACGATCACCTCCAGGTCCCCATGCCGGTCCCTGTGATGCTACATATACTGTATTTGTATTTCTTGGGTCGATCATTATTTTACCTATATGTTCAGATTCTTTCAATCCAACATTGATAAAAGACTTTCCTCCATCGGTAGTTTTATATACTCCATCACCGTAAGCAAGATTCCTCTGGGAGTTATTCTCACCCGTTCCTACCCATACCACATTGGGATTAACCGGGTCTATAGCCAGTGCTCCAATAGAAAATACCGGCTGTTTATCAAAAACAGGTGTAAATGTTGTTCCTTTGTTCTCAGTTTTCCACAGACCTCCAGAAGCTACCCCAACATAATATTCAGAAGGATCTTCCGGGTTAACTGCAAAATCGGCTATTCTTCCAGAATATGCTGCTGGTCCAATTAGCCTGAATTTGAGTGCACTCAACATAGATGAATTAATTGTAAATTCATCGGATGCGGGATCTGTATTCCTTTTTCTCCTTTGAGCCTGTACCGGATTGATAATACCCGTAAGTAAAATAAGGGCTGATAAAATCAAAACCGGTGTGGTAATTCTTTTTAATTTCATAGGTGTAATATTTGTGATGATTATTTTTCTAATGTAAAATTACACAATAATTTTTTGACGGGTGTTTGATCAACAATTGTTACACAACAGTTTTGGAAATAATAATTTAAACTTGCTGTCTAATATCCATAATCAGATTTATAGAAATGAAATCATTGTTGTGCGGTAAAATTTGTAGATTTGCTCA
>DOZA01000159.1 GCA_003518245.1 Bacteroidales bacterium
CCCGCCACTGGGATGAAAAGGCCCTGGCTCCATACCTGTTCAGTACTGAAGACAGCATATTTATAACATATGACGATACCGTATCGGTAAGGCTTAAAACAGAGTATGCAATCGAAAAGGGGCTGGGTGGCATTATGTTCTGGGAACAGTCACAGGACACAAAAGAAAAGAACAGCTTACTGGATGCTATCTTTAAGACAATAAAATAATATGCCTGTAAGGGTTTCTGAGTTTAGCGTTTAGCGTTGTTTCAGAACTTGATCCTTATCTCTCATTTCTCGTAACCTGTAACCTGTAACTTGTAACTAATAACTTGTAACTCGTACCTGTTATCTAAAAAAGTCGGAAGGCAACATACCTTCTTCGCCTTTTACTGCTCCGTGGAGACGGTAAAATGTTTTTCCATCATTCGATTCCAGGAAATAAGCCCACTGGTCAACACCGGGATTACCTGAATAATATCTTCTTATATAAAGTCTGTCTTTGAGGTCTAATTTTAGTTCCCCCGTTACATAAATACCTATCTTACCATAATGGGGCTCAAGTGTGGTTTTCAGCCATACTACATCAGGATCAAGCACTCCTATTCCTTCAACCCTTTTGTGATCAAGTAAGTTACCAACATACTTACGGGTGATCATTAGTTCCTCCCTCTGCATACCGGGTTCAAGAACCGAACATGCGGAAAACATTGCAAGTAAAAATATCAGGTATTTAATTCTCATTTCTTTGATAAAAAAATACTTTCTTTATCAAAGTTAAGAAATCCAATTAATTAACCATATACGAGCAGACATTTTAGTGTAATTCCTTCTTTGCACTATATATCAATATCATCCGGGTCAATCTCCTCCTTTTGGGCAGGATCGGGGGGTGTTGAGCTTATCACGCCGTTTACATCAACATAAGCAATCATATCATCAAGGTCGTGTTTTTTTTCATTTTCTTTTCTAGCTAATCTCTTTTTCTCTTTCTCTTTCCTTTTTTTAGCCTTTTTTGCCCTTACATCTTTCTTCTTAAAAGTTTCCTGTGATCTACCCATAATAATTCTTTAAAGTATATTTATTGGAAGCACCTTGACCCTCAGTCGTCAAAGAGTTGAATATTATCTTTCAACATCTGTTTTAGTTTGGACAGACCGTTACTTCTTATTTGTCTGGCACGTTCAGAAGACATTTTATACCTGGCAGCTATATCCTGTAGCGACCATGGTTTTTTATTGTCGAGGCCAAATGATAAACTCAATATCTCCGCTTCCCTTTGATTGAGCTTTGCAAGTGCTCTCTTCAGATTTATTATCAGTGATTCATTCATCAGAGCTGTATCAGGAGAAAAAATTGCATCGTTTGGTATGGTATCATAAAGACTGAAACCACTATCATATTCTCCTGATAAAGGCGTATCAAATGAAACCTGCCTGTTCTTTATCCGGTTGGCCGTTTCAACATTCTCATTATTTATATCAAGGAAAACAGCAACCTCATCGTCTGTTGGTTCCCTCTCCAATACCTGTTCAAGGTAAGGTATTGCTTTCTTGATCCTATTTATTGCTGCAATCCTGTTAAGCGGCAGTCTGACAATTCTTGTCTGGTCTGAAATTGCCTGTACAATCGATTGTCTTATCCACCAAACGGCATATGATATAAATTTGAAGCCCCTGGAGGCATCAAACAAACGGGCAGCCTTGACCAGCCCTATATTACCTTCGTTTATCAGATCAGACAATGAAAGTCCCTGATTCTGATATTGTTTGGCAACTGAAATTACAAATCTCAGGTTTGCGAGAACCAGTTTTTCAAGTGCAATATTATCGCCCTTGCTTATACTGGCTGCTAATTCAACCTCTTCTTCAGCATTTACCCTTGGATAATTACTTATATCGTTAAAATACCTGTTTATCGATTCCTCATTACGTGGAGTTAATTGCTTTGTAATTACCAGTTGCCTCATTTAAAATTTTGTTCTAAGATGTTTTAACATCATAGGCAATCAAGCCTTTGTCTCCCTGCTTGACCTCAAAAACAACCTCCTGGTCGGTCTGTGGTATATCATAGGAATCTATAAGACTGGTGCGATGCATAAATACGTCTTCTCCTTTTTCAGATGTGATAAAACCAAATCCCTTGGTTTCATCATACCATTTTACTTTTCCTTTAAACATTTCTTGTTGTGTTGAATATTAATATCTATTTCTCCGCGGTTTTGCCTCATTAACTATAATCTCTCTGTTTTCCATAACCGACCCGCTAAGATTCTTAATTGCCTCATTGGCTTCTGAATCGTTTTCCATCTCAACGAAACCAAAACCTTTACTTTTACCACTGTATTTGTCTGTGATAATTTTTGAAGAGTTAACTGTTCCGTACTCTTCGAATAATGCTTGAAGATCATCTTCATTAACCTTGAAATCAAGGTTACCTACATAAATGTTCATTTGTTTTTTTTTAATTAATTAATTACTTTCATAATTAAGGTTTGATAAGTGTCCCGCTCAGTATTACTTATTCTGACCACATGATTCGTGTCCAAATAAAAATCCCTGTAGGAAACTCAAGTTAATATGAACCTTTCATTATGATTATTTATAAAATTTAGGATTTAAAAAAGTGCCGGGGTTAATAAATAGTGTACAATTAAATTGTTAAAGACTCTGTTCTCAAATCAGAAATTTTGGCAAAGATACAAATTATATTGTATTTAACAGCATTTTTATTCCATCAGCCCCTAATCAATCATTGGTCTAAGAGCAATTAAAAGTATGATTGTAAAGTATTTATTAACTTTATAACTGGGAATGGAGTTATTAACCAATAAAACAATATACGCAATGAAAAGGTTTATTGTCTTTTTTGCTATTATATCTGGTTTATTAATCTTTAGTTGCACTAAGTACGAAACAAATACACTGGCTCTGAAAAATTCACTGACAGTATAAGCCTCGAACTTATAGCCGGTATTTATGATTTTAAGCCTGATTTCTGTCATCATCACATGTTTTTTATCCCCCACAGGCTATTCGAAAAGACAGGAGAAAGTGAGGAAATGATTGTTAACATGCCATATAAGCTGGCCATCCACCCCTGGCGTCTCCATAATATACATGCAGACAATACGTTTGCCGGTAATAATTTTAATATCAAGGCTTCTGATTATCATTATTTCTATACTTGGTTTAAAGGATACGACTATAAGATCATTGCTGATTTCATGGTCGATTCAGCAGATATAGGTAATATTGATGTCATGTCATCTGGAAGCAGGGAATCAGGCCGATCATATTCATCTAAATATACTTTTGAGGATGGTTATAATATAAGTGTTGATTTTCTTTCCGGTGATTCTTTAGCATCATCATTTGCACTGGCAGAAAACGATGAAATATTTCTTAAGGAAACCTTGATAAGACTGAGAGGAGATAATGAGAAGAGGGAAATTAAATATATCCTTACAATCGGGAATATTGATATTGTAAGGGGAACAGGCATAGATTCAATACAGGTATTCCTTGATGGTGTACTGCAGCAGGAAGCAGCTGTTGTTATCATTGATACTGATGATGCCTCCATCTCATTATGTCATCAAAGAGATATACTCCTTACTTTTGATGACGGTACAACAGAAAACCTTAGTGAGCTTATAAAACCGGCAAAAGAAGTTTTGGCCACCCTCTTTGATTCATTGCATAGTATGAATTTTGCCACAAATGTTGTTAACTATATTGCCATAAGCATATACTACCATAATTATTCACCTGAGCTCTGATTCATTTATCAACCAGGTTAAAACATAGCACAAGCTTAAAAAAGTGCCCTGGGAATATACCAGTGCAGGAAAATCTATCTGGAAGCAGAGAAATCACTGAAAATATATTTCCCTGAGACTATACAGCTCCTCACCATACCGGGTGTGAGCAATGACTTCTCCTGATGGTATTTCAATCACACCAGTAAACCAGTTGGCAAATACTCTATCATTTGTCTCGAAAAGCGTAGGTATCCCGAAGTTAGCTTCAGGATCAGAAGGTGGGAATATTATATCACTTCTAAAGACATCTGTTCCACAATCGAGACATTGCCAAGCAGGATCATTACCAGATATAATACACCCACCAAGCGCAATCTTACCTGCTAAATGTTCCTTATAGGCTTCTTCAGTTGGAAGACCATATATTATCCTTACAACCTTGCGAGATCCACACTTTGGACATTTCTTTGGCTTATCTTGACTGGTATATTTCATTATCATGAAAGTAATGAAAACAATCGTAAATGTCAATTATGAATTTTAGTTATGTTATTATATCTGTTGCAATACGGTATAGAAAAAAACCTGATAATCAATACGGATAAATCTACGCTCTTTAATATTTTACTTTCCTCCATTTTCCTTATGTACTATACCATCCTCATATTTCACCCCATTTCACTTTCGGAGGTGAAGTTTCCAGTGAATCATCCCTTGACCACCGGATGCGTTATTAATGCCATCGCCTCCGGTAACTTTATAATCGTCATCTGTGATGAGTGGATTAAATATGTCTTTTGAACCATTACTCCATGTGAACTCTAATACTAAACAAGGGCCACAACTGTTAACAAGTACATTGGTGATTTTTCCGGATACTGTATTTTTTAAAAAAAGTAAGTGGAGTTTCTCCCCCGGTGGAAGGGGAACTTCATAGTAAGGATGAAATGCCTTCCCGATGTACGGTGGGCCTTCATCCTCAGGACAATAATCAATCGCTTTAGCTTTTACAATAGTTATGGATTGAACGGGACAATATATAGACATTTGATCAGGTCCAGAAAGAAAACTATAGTCTTCTTTACCAAAGTTCACAAGAACTGTTGCACTTTCCTCCAAACAACGATCATTTATTGTTCCTGTATAAGTCATTTC
>DOZA01000214.1 GCA_003518245.1 Bacteroidales bacterium
TGGCAAACAAATGGACCGGTTTGATTATCGTTCCAGGTATATAGATCTTGAAGTACAGGGAACTGTGTTAGATCCGGTATATTTTCAATAAACTGAGGATTGTCCCTTATACATATATGCCAGATATGCTGCCCGATAGTGCCCCAGTTTATTTTTTTATAATTATTTAATGCTCCCCTCAAATCTTCCAGTCCTTCACAGCCCGAGATATTAAGAGTATCCAGGTTGCAATACTCAACGCTGAGTCTTTCGAGTACCGGATGCGAATCCAGTCTTAGTTTTACCAGGCTTGTACATTTAAAAAGTTCCACAAACTCAAGAGCTATCATGCCCCTCAGGTCAAGCTCCTCCAGTTGCTTATTATTATTTGCACAAATATACCTCAGGCTTCCAGCTGCCAGGTCTAAATTGTTGAAACCAAGAACGTCTTGGGCTGTAACAAGATCAAAATCACCATATCCCCCGTCACCTGCATCATAACCTACATTAATACCGGTAAGAGCAGACCAGGGCGTAACCTTAAGATAATTATGCCTGGGGCCGGCAATACCATAATCTTTCACTGGCCGGGCTGAAGTACTTGTGGTAGAATCATCAAAGATCCATTCAATATCAGGCGATCCAATTACTTCAATAACCGGAGCAAATACATCCCCGTAACTTTGTATATTGATTACATCATCGGGGACAGGTTCAAGTTGCCATGGCAGAGACACTTCTCCTTCTATAGTTATCTTACCCCATTTCGTATTCCCTCCGTACCCCCCGAGAGCTACTTTTCTATCCAGGGCATGATCACAGCTGGCATTATAGGAATAAACAATATTGTCAATAGATGATTTAATTGTCATACCTGTTGTGGATGCTGTATACACGTAGTCCCTTTCCTCACCAACAACAAGGTAGGGAGCCCCTATCTCACCGGCATCGACTCCATCATGAGCCCAGAAGTTTTTATAAGTCACCAGTACTGCTCCAAGTCCGGGATCGGGTAACCAGTGTCCGGAAAAAGAAACCAGGTTGGAATAGAAATTTAAGTGCCCCGCAGAAGTAAGAGGTGCTGCATCTTCTGCAATTATCATGCTGCACTTTATTCTCTGCTTCCATATCATTGCACGAACAGATGTACTTCCACCGGTAACAGTAACATATCCGTTTTCACGCACCAGGCTTGCCCCGGATGACATCTCCCAGTCCAGTAATTGTGAATCATCTGACCAGTCATATACCACACTGATATGTGTTGAGTCCAACCATGTAACTACACCATTCAGATCAGGATCGAAAGAACCCTGGCCATTTAGATTAAGAATAGAGAAAATATTAATAATCACAGACAATATATAAACATATCTTTTCATTAATGATATTCCCTGTTATTAATATTATTTGGCAACCTGGGCATACTAAGATATGCAATATATTTAAATATAGTAAATCAGGCAATCTCTATATAACAAAATATGTAAGCAAAATTTAATAATTAGCAGATAATATCATTAAGTAATTATCATACTGCAAATTATTCATCAAGTTTTATCTGCCATTAATCAAAATTGATTATTATAATAATAATGAAAATTCCTGAATACATTAATCCTATTTCATTGATTACTTACGACTTAAATATCACACCTTTTCAGGAGCACCTGAATTGCAAAAATTCTTGGTGTAATTCATATTTTTTTTGATAAATCCTGTCAAATTATACATCAATAAGCTATCAGCTATGATTAATGCAAGAATTTAGCTGATTTCAGACATTGAAATGAGTCATAAATCCATTGCTAACTTACTGTTCCTGACTTGCTTCGCATATCCTGTTTGACTAATTTTGAGATACCTGAAAATGAAAATAAAAATGGATACAAGAGGCATTGAACATCCCGGCACTATGGTTAAAACAACAAGAATAAAGAATTCAGTTTATCACAGGAGGATACCTGTCACCGATTCCAGCAGGGATAATCTTTACAGGACACTATCAAACGACGGATGCGAGGATTTTTATAATTATATCGACTGGCTTAACCTGGCAAAAAAACCTGATATTATTATTTTACCCAGAAAAGGTTCTTTTTACTATATGCCCGAGGATCTTAAAGATACTGAAACGCTTATAAACCTTAAACCGCTAAACCTTATTAAGGATCTGAGATCTTTCCTCAAAAGTATATATTCCTTTTTGCCGGAATACAGTTACTTCACCGGTTGTTTTGAGGATCATGATGATAGAGTCAGAAAAAGTAGAGAAGGGGAAAACAACAGTATTATTAGCACAGGGAATGTTAAAGAAAACACCAATAATAGCTCATGGATGTTTAACATGATACACCACTTATTCAGCCAGGGCTTTAATATTCCTATTACCAGGAGGAGTTCAAAATCACTACTGGAGAATACAGGTTTCACTATCCTTGATATTACGGGTTTAAATGGTAAAACATATTTCTGTGTACAGAAAAGGCCTGTACTGTTAACATGAAATTAATATCTTTAATACCTGAAGGAAAATTCTCCCCTTTTAATAATTTTTTATAAATGGACTTATTTAAGGCACTGCATAGATCAAAATTAGTCCAGTTCCTTAAGAGAAGGAATCTGATAGGTATTTTTTCCGGGTTCTTTGATATACTGGCCATTACCCTGGCATTCCAGGTTTCGTATAGCATTAATCACAATAACTGGGGCACATCATTTATTAATGACAGTATTCTTCTTCATATATACTATGCAATAATGCCTGCATGGCTGATATTTCTGTACATTATAAAAATCTCTGAAATACCCCGTACAAAAAGGTACAGGATGTTATTCTGGGGATACCTTCAATCAGCACTCTTAATAGGATTGTTACTTGTATTTATCTATTTTATCTTCAGGTTATATATGGTACCCAGGAGGGTTCTTGCGATGATCTGTATATTCGGGTTTACCTTTCTTTTCCTTCTAAGGTTTTTCGAATATAAAGTATTGAAAATATACAGGTCCAGGGGTTATAATCAGAAAAATATAGTTATCATATCTGATGCAACGGCCATTCCATTTATAGAAAGTCTCCGTGAATATCCTGAATGGGGTTATAATATACAGACAATCTTTACTGAATCAGCAGAAGTTTTTGACAAAACGGAGAATACAATAATAACCCTTCCGGGAATGTTCCTTCGCGACCTGCATCATATTATAGAGTATGACCATATCGATGAAGTCATCGG
>DOZA01000283.1 GCA_003518245.1 Bacteroidales bacterium
ATTTGAGTTGCATGATATGGAAAAAGATCCTTATGGTCTGTTTAATCTCGCTGAAGATCCGGAGTACAGGGAGATATTTAACAGTCTCCTGGAAAAACTTGAACATCAGCTTACTGAAAATGGTGATCCCAGGATGCATGGACAGGAGGGTATTTGGGAAAGCTATCCCCGTTTTATGGGTATCAGGGATTTCAATGGTGACCATCCGGCATACAGAGGTGTATATAATGAATATTATGTGATGAAAGGGCAGAGAATACCTGAGTATTTGCTTGATACAAAAGATTATAAGGCATTCTATGAAAAAACAGGGACCAGTAAAGAGGAATATATGAATAAGTTAATATCAAAAGGTGCAGTATTTTATTAATAATCAGTATTATATTATACTGATATAACATAGATCAACATTATTGTCAAATCTTGTAAAAATGAAGAAATTTCTTTTTAATTCATGGTTATTAGTCATTATTGTTTTTGTTGTTTTTGTTAATGCATGCAATAATGAAAAGAAACCTAACCTGGTTTACGTGTTTGCTGATCAACTGAGGTATGATGTTTTTGGTTTTGAGGGAGATGAAAAGGCTATAACACCAAATATTGATAAGCTTGCGGCAGAAGGAGTGTGTTTTACAAATAGTGTTTCTGTATCACCTGTTTGTGCGCCACACAGGGCATCTCTTTTTACAGGAAAGTATACAAGCAGTACAGGGATGGTTGTTAATGAAATCAGGATGAACCCAAATCACAGAACTATTGCTCATGTGCTTAATGAAGGTGGTTATGAAACAGGGTATATCGGCAAGTGGCATCTCTGGGCTGCAGAGGCCGGAGGTCATAATAAGGTTAAAAACTCTTATATACCTCCGGGTCCATACAGATTAGGATTCAATGGTTTATGGAAATCTTACAATTTTCATCATAATAATTTTAATTCATATTATTATGAGGACGAACCAGAAAAGATATATTATGGTGAAGGAGTATTTGAGCCTGAGGCACAGTTTGATATGGCTATTAACTTTCTTAAGGAACATGCTGGCCGTGAAAAGCCTTTTGCTTTATTCCTTTCAATAGGAATTCCTCATGATCCATGGAACAAGGAAAATGTACCTGAAAAGTATTACAATATGTTTAGTGATGTTGAATTTCCACTGCCTGAAACAATGAGTGACTATCCTGACCAGTATATGGACAGGAATACCGATCCTGCAAAGTGGCTTAATTACTGGAAACCTAATATTCCTGAATTCAAAAGGGTGTATTACGCCATGAACACGGCCCTCGATACATATATGGGAAGACTGACAAAAGCACTCGAGGATATTGATCTGACTGATAATACCATACTTGTTTTTTCTTCAGACCATGGCGAAATGTTCGGGGAAAACAGCCGGATCTACAAGATGACTTTTTATGATAAGGCAGCACGTATTCCGTTTATTATTCGATGGCCTGATAAAATCAAAAAGGGAAGGAAGGAAGATGCATGCCTGAATACACCAGATATTATGCCAACATTATTGGGGATGATGGGATTTCCTGTTACCGGAGAGGTTGAAGGAATAGATATGAGTGAACTGGTACTTACAGGAAAAGGTGAAGAGCCTGAATTTGCTTTTATGCAGGGGATGGGACATACTTACCTCTGGCTTGATGGTTTTGAATGGAGGGCAGTAAGGGATAAACGATATACTTATGCCAGGTATTTAAGGGATGGAAAAGAGTTGCTTTTTGATAATATTAATGACCCGCTGCAAAAAACTAACCTGGTCAGTAATCCGGATTATGCTGATAAACTGAATGAGATGAGATCAAAAATGGCCTCCAGGATGGAAGAACTGAATGACGAATTTAAGCAATGTACATGGTACCGTGACCACTGGACGGAGAACAGGGTTATTAAGGCCTCTGCCAGGGGAAGATTCTGACATATGTCTATAACTTATTTGTTTTCACTAATAATGGATGTTTTATAAAAGCAAAAAAATAGAGCTTTATGAAATTAAGAAAAGGTAAAATACGCTGTTTTTCGTTTATAATATTAGTGGGGACTCTAATACTTGAATTTTCATGTTCACGGTCAGCACAAGAAGAACCATTCAGAAATGTTGTATTTATACTGGGAGATGACCATACTGCAGGCGTAGTGGGTTGCTATGGAAATGATATCATAAGGACTCCAAATATTGATAAAATGGCTGAAAATGGAATCTTCTTTATTTCAGCATATGCCAATGCGCCTGTTTGCAGCGCCAGCCGTCAGTCACTTATTACGGGAAAATATCCGCATACCACAGGGGTAACACTCCTTCGTACCTCATTTGATGATGAGAAAAACATTACAATTGCTGAGCACCTGAGAGATAATTACAATTTCAGGACAGCATTGATAGGTAAAAGCCATTTCAATAATGATCTGCATCATGGATTTGATTATATGATCACACATCAGGATTATTATGATCACCTTGAGGCAAATCCACCACGTACAATCCCCGACAGTGTTAAAACAAGACCTCCCTGGAGGCCTTTCAGGGATGATGCAAGTATATGGTTAAATTCAGAAGGATTGCCTGGAAACAGGTATGAAAAGGATGATCTTTCCAGTTTTGTTACCAGAAAGGCGATTGAATTTCTCAGGGAGAATTATAATGACAGGTTCTGCTTATGGATTGGATATACCGAACCTCATTCTCCTTTTAATTTCCCTGTTGATTTTGAGTCTGATTATGATCCTTGGTTATTGCCTTTGCCCGAAGGCAGTCCTGAAGATGACAGATGGATACCTTCAGTATTTCGCGACCTGACCGAGGAGGAGAGACGGGGAATAATTAGGTCTTATTATAAATCGGTAGAATACCTGGATAAGAAAGTGGGAGAAGTTTACGATGAAATAAAGAGGTTGGGAATTGATGATGAAACACTCGTTGTATACCTGGGGGACCAGGGATATCTCCTGAATGTCCATAAGCGTTTTGAGAAACATACTATGTGGGAACAGGCACTAAGATCACCTTTTATAATTGCAACCGGCGGACGCTATGGTAAGGGCCGTGAAATAAGCGAAATGCTTGAATTTGTTGATATCATACCAACAATAACCGACCTTCTTGGATGTCCTGATATGAACTCTGCTCAGGGAAAATCATTAATTGATATTATAAATGGTGAAAGTAAGGAACATAAGAAGTATATTTTCAGTGAATTTCTTGAAGACGATAAAGTTATGATACGAAGTGATGAAAATTACAAGTATATATATACAACAGGATTGCGGGACTAGGGCCAGGGATATGAGACCGGATATGGTCCTTCAGGAGTGACAGAGAGATTATATGACCTCAACAAAGATCCTGAAGAAGACCATAATGTTTTCGGAGAGCCAGGTTACGAATCAATAGCAAAAGAACTGAAAGAGGCATTATTGTATCATTTCATGTCGACACATCCTTTAGCAGATTCAATAACTGATTCAATGAGTATGCTTGAGAAATTTGCTTTCTTTACTGTCCCTCGCGACAAAGGAAGCAGACCGGGTTCTCGTTAATGAAAAGTATTAAAATCAATTATTTATGAAATACTTACATAGAGTTCCTCCATGTTCAATAGTGATTATTCTAGTTCTTAATATTACTTCTTTTAATTCATGCCAGCAGAAAGAAAAGCTTAAAGATACGCCACGCGAGAGAATATTGTTTGACTCCGGTTGGAAGTTTTTCCCGGGTGATAATCCGGAAGCTGCCAGTCCTGATTTTGATGACAGCATTTGGAAAGCTGTTGATATTCCCCATGACTGGAGTATATCCGGTCCGTTTGCAAAAGATAATCCATCAGGTCATTCGGGTGGATTTGCACCGGGTGGAATTGGATGGTACAGGAAAACATTTAAACTAGCCAGACATCAGAAAGCAAAAATGATTTCTCTTGAATTCGGTGGAATATATATGAACAGTGAAGTATGGATTAACGGACATTATCTTGGTAAACGTCCTTATGGATATATAAGTTTCAATTATAAGCTGACCCCATATCTCAACTTTGACGGAGACAATGTGATTACAGTGCGTGTGGATAATTCCCTGCAACCCAGTGCACGCTGGTATACCGGTTCAGGAATCTATAGGCACGTATGGCTGGTAGTAACCAGCAAATTGCATATTGCACGGCATGGTGTCTATATCACAACACCTGAAGTGTCACCTGAATCTTCATCAATAGAAATAAAAATAAAAATTGAGAATGAATTTACTGACAATAAGAAATTGAGCCTGGTTTCTGAACTTTATTCCCCGGATGATAAACTGGTTGCTATGGAAGAAACTCCTGTTGAGGTTGGAAGTATGAGCGAGAGTGAAATAAAACAGAGGCTAACACTTGGTGATCCTTCATTATGGTCTCCAGATGAGCCCAATCTATACAAAGTAAAATCTCTGGTTAAAAATAAAGGAATCATTATAGATGAACAGGTGACAAATATTGGTATACGGGAATTCAGGTTTACAGCCGACAGTGGTTTTTTTCTTAATGGTGAAAATATGAAGTTAAAAGGAGTCAATAACCACAGTGACCTGGGAGCTTTAGGTGCTGCACTTAATAACAGGGTTCTTGAACGCAGGCTTGAGATTTTGAAGGCAATGGGATGCAATGCTATACGTACTGCCCATAACCCTCCCTCCGAAGAACTGCTGGATATGTGTGACAGGATGGGCTTTATGGTAATGGATGAGGCTTTTGATGAATGGATGGAATCATGGCCCTGGACTGACAGGAAGCAGGAGGGCAAAGCAAAATATGGATATCATTTGTATTTTAATGAATGGGCAGAGAGGGATCTTGTTGAATTAATCAGGAGAGATAGAAACCATCCTTCTGTAATTTTATGGAGTGTGGGAAATGAAATTCCTGATGCATGTTACGAAATTGGTATGGAACGTTTGAAAGAGATAGTGAAGATTCTCAGATACGAAGATCAAACACGCCCTGTTACATGTGGCATTACCCATATGCACCTTGCAAATGAAAGTGGGTTTGCCAGCCAGCTCGATATAACAGGGTATAATGGAGGTGGTGGTTCATGTTTTATGTATGAACAGGACCATGAGACTTATCCTGAACGAAGATTTGTGGCAACTGAAGTTCCGCATAGCTTCCAGACAAGGGGTATATACAGGACTAAGTCATGGTACCGTGGTAAAAACCCCCTGGGAGGGATAATGGAAGTGCCTGATCTGACTGAAGAGGAGCTATTCCCGGATATACCAAGATACTATAGCTCTTCATATGATAATGCCTTGGTACGCATATCTGCACGAGATTCATGGAGACGTACACGTGATTTTCCTTATATGTCTGGAGAATTCAGGTGGACAGGTTTTGATTACCTGGGCGAGACAATGTATGGATGGCCTGCCAGGTTCTGGAATTTCGGGGTGATCGATATGTGTGGCTTTCCAAAGGATACATATTATTTCTACCAGAGCCAGTGGACTGAGGATCCTATGGTTCATATATTTCCACACTGGAACTGGGAAGGAATGGAGGGGATTGAGATACCTGTGGTGGCTTATTCTAATTGTGAAAGCATAGAATTATTCCTGAATGGTAAATCGCTGGGCCAGAAAGAAATGGCTGATAAGATGAATCTTGTATGGAATGTTCCCTATCAGCCCGGAACACTCAAGGCACTGGCTAAGAATAATGGATCAGTAGTTTCTGAAATGGAGATTCATACTGCCGGGGAGCCGGCAGGGATAGAGCTTCTTGCTGACAGGAATACTATTATTGCTGATGGACAGGATGTTGTTCATGTTGAAGTGAATATCGTTGATAAGAATGGGAATATTGTTCCCGATGCTTCAAATGAAGTTAGGTTTTCCGTTGAAGGGCAGGGAAATATTCTCGCAGTTGATAATGGTGATCCAATGAGCCGGGAGAGCTTTAACGGCAATATCAGAAAAGCTTTCAATGGCAAATGCCTTATGATACTGAAATCAACTGAAACGCCAGGTAGAATAGAAGTTTCATGCGAATCGGAAGGCCTCACCGGA
>DOZA01000219.1 GCA_003518245.1 Bacteroidales bacterium
GTCGCCCTGGGAGGAGAGGAGGTACCCCGACATGAATATTGTGGTCTCCAGCCATTGGGCTTTTTGCAGTGCATCCCAGTTATTGAAATCAGACGGCAGTTCATTTTCCAGATCGTCAAGAGGAGAATAATCTGAAAGAGTCTCCTTTATTTCCTGGCTGAAATGTTTTTTAATATGATTCGAGTTATTCCATCTGAGCAAATGTGAGTAGAAAGGATTATCAGTATCTTCCAGTTTATATCCGAAGAACATCTTAAGGATATTAGGGCTGGCATCCCTGAGGTGGGGGATATCAGGATAAATCCTTTTTAGTAGCATTGGTCTGAGAGATGACCCTGGCTGTGAGGCCCAGAATCTTCTTATAATTGTTTCCCTGAAGATATCATAACCTGCCAGTATTTCATCTGAGCCTTCACCTGTTATAACAACTTTAATATTATTATCCCTGACAAGTTTTGAGAGTATCATCATAGGTGTGGGGGCTGTCCTGGTAACAGGTGTTTCTGAATGCCAGACCACCGCGGGAAAATATTCAGCGATATCCCGGGATGAACAGTATATATTTTTATGATTTGTATCCAGGTATTTTATTGCTTCTTCCTGGTATCTGCTTTCATCAAAATCCTTTTCGGTAAATCCTATTGAGAAAGTGTTTAATACGCCGGGTTCAATATTTTTTATATATGCTACAGTTGAGGTTGAGTCAATGCCCCCGCTCAGGTAAGCAGCAACTTCTACATCAGCTCTCAGCCGCAGGCGAACAGCACTACTTAATAATTCATCAAACTGTTCTAATGAGTCACTGAGACCAGGGGAGTGATTATTATTAAAATCCAGTGACCAGTACTTTCCTGTTTTTAATCCATCCCTGTTGAATACAGCATAATGTCCGGGTGGTAGTTCAAAGATATTTTTAAATGCAGTATATGGCGAAAATGCTGACCATAGCGTATATACCTGTGCAAGACTTTGATGTGAAAATTCACATTTTATATAGTTGGTCTTAAACAAAGACTTGATTTCAGAAGCAAAAGAAAATACTCCGTCGGTAATATTATAATAAAGTGGTCTTAGCCCAACCCTGTCACGCGCAAGGAAAAGCTCTTCCTTTTTTTTATCCCATATAGCAAAAGCAAACTGACCGTTAAGTTTATCCAGGCATTCTTTACCATGCTGTGCATACAATTGCACAAGTACTTCAGTATCTGATTTTGTTTTTAATTTACAGCCTTCATTTTTGAGTTCGTCCCGCAATTCCCTGTAGTTGAATATCTCACCGTTGAAAACAATCCAGTATCTACCGATTATGTCTGACAGGGGTTGCTGTCCCCCCGAAATATCTATAATGCTAAGCCGTACATTACCAAGTGTAACCGAGGAAGAATGAAAGATACCACTTTCATCAGGGCCGCGATAACTGATAGCCTGGAGCATTGATTTAACGGTGGAAATGCAGTTATGATTACTGTTAAAATCTACTATCCCGGCAATACCACACATATTTAATTAATTAATTTCCCTGCAAGAAAATCTGAAATTGCATTAATTGATTCAAAATTTTCCTCTACCAGGTCTTCATCACTGGTTTGTATTGCAAACTCTTCCTCGATGTACGATATTAAGGTTATGAACCCCATAGAGTCAAGGAATCCCTCCTTGAAGATGAGCGTGTCATATTTTATTTTTTCTTTTTCAGTATGAACTGATTGAAGGATATAGGCTTCAATTTTAGACCTTATTATATCTATATTATTTGTCATTTTCAAAAGGCCAAAAAGTTTAAATTAGGCAGATTATTCAAATTATTATTATTTTCTTGCAGTAAAGGCTTTAGGTTTCTTATAGTAACCATGATAACGGCCATAACGACTTTCCTTGATCTCAACATCATTATATATAATATCGAAATTTTCAATATTATGTGTTTTATAGAAGTTCAGTACGCTGTTAAAGACGTCTTTCCTGGTATGATTATTCCTGCAAACCAGGAGGTTTATGGATGAATATTTAATCAGCTGTGCTGCATCAGCAACCATACCCGAAGGAGTTGTATCTATGATAATATATTCATAATTGTCTTCAAGGTACTGTATAAGTTTATCAAGTGCCCCCGCTTCAATTAATTCAGATGAATTTGGCAGTACAGGCCCTGCAGGTATAAAATCAAGGTTATCGACAAAAGTTTTGAGGATAATATCATTATCTACATTTTTATCTGTAAGGTATTTTGTTATTCCCCCTTCATTGTCAATCTTAAATTTATCATGTAATGTTGGTCTTCTGAGATCACAATCAAGTATTATTGTTTTATGACCTACCGAAGCTATTGATGAGGCAAGGTTCATTGCTACAAAGCTTTTACCATCCTGGGGCTGGCAGGAGGTAACAAGGATCACTTTCAATGGATTGGTTTTGCTTCTGAAGAAAAGATTGCTTCTAAGATTCCTGAATGATTCAGCTATTGGAGACCCGACTGCTTTATGGACAACATCTTCATACTTAAAGGAGTTATTATATATGGTACTTAATACTGGCTTTCCAAGAACATCCTCAATCTCATATGCCCGTGTAATTTTTTCATTAAAAAAATCTTTAAGAATAATAATCAGTGAAGGGATCAGTAAACCAAGAAAAAACGAGGCAATGTAATTAATCATTTTTTTTGGTTTTATGATACTGCTCGTAATTGAACGCGCAGATTCCAACACTTCGTAATCAGGGTGATTTGAGGCCATGGCTATACCTGCTTCTGATCTTTTCTGCAACATAAAGGTATAGATGGCATCAGTGATATTATACTGTCTTTGCATACTGACCATATTAAGTTCGGTCCTGGGGAGTCTAGCTATCTGGCTTGATAGTTTCTCAGCCCTGTAATCAAGCTCGTTAAGAGTGAGACTAAGGGTATTAAGATTGTTCTTAACATTTTCAATAATTGTCTGTTTCTGTAGATTAATTTTGTTCTCGATCTGTTCCAGGAACAAACTTTTTTGAACATTATTACTAAGGATGGCGGATCTTTGTGAGTTAAGGTCAAGAAGTTCCAAAACAAGAGTATTCATTATAGGATCACTGACATTAGCAGCAGATGGAGGTGCGAGCCCGGCTATATCCTGGTTATTATTGAAATAATCAATTATGTAATTATAATATCGTTGCTGTGCCTGTAAAGTGGCCTTCTCATTATCAATCTGTTCCATCTGGTTAAGTGCCTGTTGGCCCTGGTAACTGAGATCGGTCACCTGGTGTGTAGAACGGTAATCCCTCAGCTCTGACTGCGATGAACTGAGTGATTCTGAGATCTCAGATATCTGGGAATCAATAAAATTAACGGTGTTCAGGGCAATAGTGTTCTTTTTTGAGAGGTTATTATCAAGGTATGTCTGAAGGAAAGTGTTCAGGAAATCAACTGTCAAATCGAGATTTTCTCCCTGGAAAAATACGTTTATCAAAGTTGATTTTAAACTGACAGACTCGACAGTTAGCCGGTTCAGGTATTGTTCTGTTATGATATCAATATGGTTCATCATGAAAAATGATCTCTCCTCATCTACGGGTCTTTGATTCAAATAGTCCTGGTTCTTCGATACTGAAAATCTAAAATATGGAGAGGCAATGGTTTGATTAAATTTATATACAGTATCTATATTAAGCATATGGCCCGCACTTATAACTTTATTATCCAGATAATTATAAAAAGATACATCATCCTCGGATACGGTTAGCCTGTATGTAGTATCACTAACAATATTTATATAAAACCTGGCATTGATAGGCTGGATATGTGACTTGTCAATATTAACGGTATAATGAGAGTTCGGGTATACCTGTCGTACCTGTCCCAGGATATCATCTGACTCTATGAAATATCCTATCTCTAGGGCAAGGTTCTTTATAGTCTCTGAGATAAGGCTGAATGATTTCAGGCTGTTGATGTCATTCTCCAGGTTCCTTGACTGACTGAGAGACCCAAGTCCGCTGAAAATATCACTTGACTCCAGTAGAGAGGATTGTTTATTCTCAACAGGTCCTATAATTGAGTTTACTTCGTAAACGGCAGGAGTAAATTTATTCAGCAGAAAAGCCATTAATCCTAATAATATAATACTGGAAATAAAATAGTATTTATAAGAAAAGACTTTAAAGATAAACTCCTTTATTTTTAATGATTCTGATTTAGTTTCATTATTTTTTGACATAAGAATATGTTTAGAAATTAACACCTGTAAAAAGCAGTATAGCAATTAAAGTAGTAATTGATGACAGAATTGTGGTATATGTAATATTGGAATAACTAGTTGATATAGCTTTCAGGGGTTCCACAATCAATATATCATTGGGTATGATATAATAATAATCCTTGCTGGTTATTTTTGAATTGGAAAGGTTTAATTTATACTGCATTATTTTATTATTCTCATTCCTGATCAGAATGATATTTTTCCTGTCGCCATACCTGGAAAGTCCACCACCCAGGCCCAGGGCTTCATAAACGGTTATCTTATCCTGGCTAAAGTTGTATACACCGGACCTTAAAACTTCACCCATTACAGTAACCCTGTTATCAATATATTTAACCGTAACGGATGTCTTGCCGACGTATTCACTTAAAGCTTCCTGGATTTTATCCGCTGCCTGTGATGTTGTAAGTGAGCCAACATTTATATCGCCCACAAAGGGAAAATTTATATTTCCTGCCTCGTCAACAAGATAGCCTATTAAACCCGTGGCAGAAGATGCAAATCTCATTTCAGTGCTGCCGGCGTTGAAGATCTCGTTAATCTGAGGCTCGATACTTAGAATTCTTATATAAAGCCTGTCAAAAGGCATAATAACCTTCTGGATCCGTGGATTAACAGCCGGTTCTGCCAGTTCATTAAAATCGTTGAAATAACTTAATTTCTTTCTGGGCATACATGATGCTGAAAGGATTATCAAGCTTAATATGACAGCGGTTTTTGCTATATTTTTCATTTTCTTTTCCTGGTTATTAGTAGTATTAATATTTTTAATGTTCTGTGAAAAATGTCCTGATTGTTTTAAATAAAATTACTAAATCCATCCTGAATGACCAATTGTCTATATAGGCCAGGTCCATTTCCATCCATTCTTCAAATTTAATGTAATTTTTGTATGATTCAACCTGCCAGAAACAGGAAAGTCCCGGTTTTATGGAGAGTCGCCTTAATTGCCATCTCTCATATTTAATTATTTCTTCCGGTAAAGGCGGCCTCGGGCCGATTAAGGACATTTCACCTTTAAGGATATTAAAAAACTGTGGTATTTCATCCAGGTTGGTCCTTCTAAGAAATTTTCCGATACCTGTTACCCTGGGATCATCTTCAATCTTAAAGGCAGGCCCGTCAGCTTCATTAAGGCCTTCAAGACTTTTCTTCATCCCCTCAGCATCCTTTACCATAGTCCTGAATTTATACATCTTAAATTTCCTGCCTCTTAAGCCCACTCTTTCCTGTATAAAGATAACCGGGCCGGGTGATGACAGTTTAGTTACCAGGGCTACTACTAACATTAGAGGAGAAAAGAAAATTATCATAATCATGGAAACGACAATATCCATGAGCCTCTTTGCTGCAAGTGAAGTAATTTTATAAGGGATATTGGAGAATGTCAAAAACTGTTCTTTCCCCAGTGTTGTTTTGATGGCATTGCTGAGACTTAGCTCTGATTCTGTGAGATGTAAGCGGAAAGTCACTCCCAGTTCTTCACATGATCTTATTATTTCCCTTATTTCAGAAGGGATTACTCTATTCTTAAAGTATATGACTTCATCAATATGGTCAAACTCTATAAGATGATGCAGGTCGCGGAGGAACATTCCCGGAAGGGTTATTA
>DOZA01000145.1 GCA_003518245.1 Bacteroidales bacterium
CTGGCTCTCATTTTAAGCACCTTATACAACTCATCAGTACTCACATCCTCAATCAGGTGTTTTGTTTGTTCCATCACCAGAGTATACAGTGTTGGCAGGTAGCTGGAATAATATTCGGCCGAGTCTTCAACAAGCATAATAATCCTCGAAAGCCCTTTCCTGGTATCATTTTCTACATTCACTCTATCTTCCAGCAGCTTAACCATTGCGAAGAAAACCCTTGTTTCACCGGTCCATACAAAATAATCATCAAAAGGTGCTCCCATGGCTTTTTGTTTTTTTGCAAAAGGCACATCTCCGGGGCTGCTAAGCAGAAGGAAGGTAGGTATATAGGGATATTTCTGTTTAATCTTGCGACATAGCTTCATTGGATTCTCTTTCTCCACACCCAGCATTACAATAATCAAGTCGTAATGTTTTGATCTCAGCCTGTTCAAAGCTTCCTCCAGCCCTGAAACACCCGTTACCCTGGGCATTGATGTAAGGTTAAGCTGATGATACTCACCAAATATATATTCTGAGAACCTGCCCTCTCCTTCTATTGAATAGGCATCATACAGGTTAGCCACCAGCAAGATTTCCTTTACCTTGAAAGGCATCAGGTCGTGGAAGATATCCCTTTCGGCATTATATCTCTCAAGGAAGCGCTGCAGCAGCTGGCGTGATGATGTTCCTGGTTTTATAGCCTCATCCGCAACAGTAGAATCAGGAATATTCATCATTTCCCTTGCCAGGATACTGTTAATAAAACCTGCCAGAAGACTGGCCAGGTTTTCAATAAGATCTTTTTCTTCTTCAACAAAGGGACCATGATCGATGGTTTCAAACTCCCTGGTATAAAACACCTCTATTGCCCCCCTCGTATTATCAATTGTCCTGAATTCGTGCTTCAGAAGCCATTTTGTTTCTTCAAAACCAGGTGTCATAAATACCTTATTACGATAGGTTATTCTTGCTACTGTATATTCAGGATACTGCCATGCAGGAGGAAGACAATGGACAATTTTCTGCAATGTTTCATCAATTGACTTTCTTTCTTTCAGGACAGCAGTAGTACGATTTATGCATGCCAATTCCTTAAGTCTTTCTTTCTGATCATGCAAAAGTTGTTTAAACCCGTTATCCTGATTCTTTTCCATAAGAGGCTACACTTTTTATATCACTTAAATATACCTCTTTATCATATAAAAAAAAAGGTGTTCAGAAGAACACCTTATGACCAATTGAATATAAATTCTCTATTTAGACTCCCATGTCGATCCTGATCTGAGTAATTCTTCTACATTCTTTATGCTCCTCCTTTTCCTGACCTTTGTAATTTGCCCTTTAACAGACATATCATATGTGGGAGCAGACACGCAGCGTATTACTCCCAGGGCTACCGGAAAACCAGGGTATCTCATATTTGCAAGCATGGTATGAATACCGGGATTATTTTCTTCACAATCGTGTACAAGGATATCTTTTTCGGTAATCCCGTTACCCAGTTTAACAACCCTCAGTTTCAGGCCATCAAGTTTAAGTCCTTTATCTTTCTTTTTGCCAAATATCATTGGCTCACCCTGTTTGAGCACAATAGTGTGTTCATCTCTTGTTTCGCGATTACTTAGCTCTTTATGTACACCGTCGTTGAATATCACACAATTTTGAAGTGTTTCCACTACAGATGCTCCTTCATGCAAGGCCGCCTGTTTATACACTTCAGTAGACAGATGTACATTTGAATCAATTGTACGCGCAAAAAACTTACCCTTTGCACCTATTACCAGCTCACCCACTGAAAATGGTTCTTCTATTGTTCCGAATGGTGATGTTTTGGTAACTGCTCCCCTGCTTGAAGTAGGAGAATACTGACCTTTGGTCAATCCGTAAATCTTATTATTAAACAGTATTATGTTTAAATCAATATTACGTCTTATTGCATGTATAAAATGATTACCTCCAATGGCTAGTGCATCACCATCACCGGTAATCTGCCAGACGCTAAGGTCAGGATTAGCCACTTTCACACCGGTAGCTATTGCAGATGCCCTGCCGTGAATACCATGAAAACCGAAAGTACTGAGATAATACGGGAACCTTGAGGAGCAACCGATACCTGAAATAAAAGCAAACTTCTCTTTCGGAATCTTAAGTTCAGCAAGGGCCCTGGTAACAGCAGCCAGTATAGCATGGTCGCCACAGCCGGGGCACCATCTTACTTCCTGGTCACTCTTAAAGTCATTGGGACTAAGGTTCACTACTTTTTCAGACATAATTTATTCCTCCAGTAAATTTATACATTGTTCTTTTAATTCGGTGCATGTAAATGGCAATCCCTGTACCTTATTTATCTGTTTAAATTTATACCCCTCAAATTCCATCCTCAGGTACTTTACAAATTGACCTGCATTCAATTCGGCCACAACAAGTTTATCAAATCTTGAGAAGACCTCCTCTGTATTAGCCGGCAGTGGATTAATATAATTGAAATGAGCCAGACTGATCTTTTCCCCTTCCTTTCTCAGTTCACGGACAGCTGTCAACAAATGGCCATATGTTCCTCCCCAGCCTATTAATAACAGATCACCTTCGGGAGCACCGTATGGTTCAATATCAGGCACATGGCTTACCACCCGGGCTACTTTTTCAGCTCTCATTTTCACCATATACTCATG
>DOZA01000373.1 GCA_003518245.1 Bacteroidales bacterium
GGGGGGCTTTTATTACAGCAGATGGCTGGGGAAGCTTTATGCAAAAAAGAGAGCAGGGAAAGCAATACAATGAAATAGAGATAGTATATGGACAGCTGGTTTTGAATAAGCTTGAGATCAGGATTAATAAAGGTAGCAGTATTTCCTCTATTTTGATTAACGGGAAAGAAAAAAGAAATTATAAATATTATAAGGATAGTGGATTACTGATAATTGATCTGGATAATTATATTATTAATGAAGGAGAAAAGCAAACTATAATATGCAACCTCTGATAGCTTTTGTACATAACATGTAAAAGGAATTAGTATTCCATACCTTATTTATGAAAATAATACAACAAACCTCAGTTTTTAAAACACTTATGAATATCATAAAAAGATTACTGATAAATGTTTTAATTATCAGTTGTTTTTGTCTTACTGTAAATTCCCAGACTGTAGATGAAACACACCTGGCAGGAAACAGAAATAATCCTGAAAAGGAGGAATGGCTGCGGGATCTTGGGTTCGGGCTTTTTATTCATTTCAGTCACGATGCACAGCTGGGTATAGTGATCAGCCATTCTGTGGTTGGTGCCTCGGATGATTACCTTGACCGTTATTTCAATGAACTGCCCGGAACTTTTAATCCCTATAAGTTCAATCCTGACAGGATAGCAGGATTGGCGAAGCTGGCTGGAATGAAATATATTGTATTCGATGCAAAGCATCATAACGGATTTTGCTTCTGGGATACGGAAACAACAGATTTCAATATAATGAATACTCCCTATAAAAAAGACCTGCTTGCAGAAATGATTGATGGAGTAAGACGGGCAGGCCTGGCTGTAGGTTTATATTATTCGCCTGAGGATTTTTGGTTTTTATACGAAAATGATCAGATGATACGTCGACGTGAGGTGGATATCGATGAGAAGACTATGCAAAAATATAACCGGTTTATTGAAAGGCAAACTGAAGAAATTCTGAAAAAATATGGTAAGATTGACATACTTTTTATTGACAGCCCCATGAAAGACGTTTGTATGAAAACAGCATACAGGACACAACCTGATATCCTGATAACCAGAGGAGCTATTACAACCCCTGAACAGTATGTCCCTGGCGAAACTATGGACTGGTTGTGGGAGTCGAATGTCACGATGGGGACCCAGTGGAATTATAAACCTACCAATGATGAATTAAAGTCTGGTTCAAAGCTTATAGAGGTATTAGTAGAAACAAGGGCAAAGGGTGGCAATTTATTGCTCAATATAGGACCTCATCCTGAAGGGAATATTCCATATGAATATGAAATAAGGCTCAGGGAGATAGCAGCATGGTATTTCATTAATCATGAAGCCATCGACAGTGTAAGGCCGTGGATAGTGGCAAATGAAGATAGTATATGGTTTACTGCTTCCAGGGACAGACAAACGGTTTATGCTATTATTGCTCATAACGATAACTGGAAAAGGTGCCACAGAAAGGAGTTTGTACTGAAATCGGTTGAAGCGACGGAAGATACTAAAATCAGTGTTCTTGGGCAGAGCGATCTAGTCTGTGAATATGTTCCGGAGACAGATCCCACATCCCGCTTCGAACAAAAAGAAGACGGCCTGCATATTTCTGTTATGAGGGCGCAGAGGATTTACAACAATCACAGGTGGCCTAATCCTATTGTAGTTAAACTGGAAAATATAAAAGCTGCCGGTAAGCAATAATTTAAAAATATATGATCATGGTTAATAAGTTAATTGATTTGAGTAAATGCATTTTGTCTACAATATTTTTTTTATTGATTCTTAATGCATGTGTAAACAAAAAGGGTAATGATTCACCTCCGAATATCCTATTTGCAATAGCAGATGACCAGGGATATCCCCATAGCAGTGCTTATGGATGTTCATTTGTGAAGACACCCGGATTTGACCGGGTGGCTGACGCAGGTGTCCTTTTCCGGAATACTTACTGTGCTGCACCCCAGTGCTCACCTAACAGGGCCAGTCTATTAACCGGTCGATACTTGTGGCAGAATTATGAAGCAGGAACACATGCAAGCCTTTTTCCTGCTAATCTGAAGGTGTTTACTGATTATCTGTTAGACGCTGGTTATGAGATGGGATCTACAGGAAAAACATGGGGCCCGGGAGTAATAGATAAAACCAACAGGATAAAAAATAGTAACCTGATTGGGAAGTATTATAATACGGATAATCAATCGGAATTCTGGAAACAATTTGAAGAGTTTCTGGGGGAGAGAGATCCTGACAAACCATTTTTTTTCTGGTACGGATCATATGACCCTCACAGACCTTATGAAGAAGGATCGGGGCTGGAGAGTGGAAAGAGCCTGGAAAGTGTGGAGGTACCACCATATCTTCCGGATTGCGATGTTGTTCGTTCAGATTTTCTCGATTATGGTTTGAGGATAGAGAGATTTGACAGTAACCTGGTAAGAATGATTGACCTGCTGGAAAAGACCGGGGAATTGGATAATACCCTGATAATTGTTACATCCGATAACGGAATGCCTTTCCCGAGGGCAAAGGGGAATGGTTATATAGAAGGTGTTCATGTTCCTTTGGCTATATGCTGGGGGGATAAGATCCCGGCAGGTTATGAGGTCAATGATCTTATAAGCCATATAGATTTTGCACCGACGATTCTTGAAGTGGCTAATTTGTCAAAATATCCTGAAATAGAGGGCAGAAGCTTCCTGGACTTATTGATGGATGCTGACAAAAAAGAAAGAAAACCTTTCAGGGAAAATCTTTTTTATGGAAGGGAAAGGGCTACTTCTGCCAGACCAAATAACGTGGGTTATCCAGTCAGGACAATACGAACAGCACAATATGAACTTGTATGGAATATGAAACCTGACAGAACACCAGCGGGAGATAGCCTGCATGAGTCCGGTGCTGTTGTTGTTACAAAGGAGATGATAAGGCTAAAAGAGAAAGATGAAAAGTCAAAGAAGCTGTATTATGATGCTTTTGGCCTGCGTCCTGAATTTGAGTTGCATGATATGGAAAAAGATCCTTATGGTCTGTTTAATCTCGCTGAAGATCCGGAGTACAGGGAGATATTTAACAGTCTCCTGGAAAAACTTGAACATCAGCTTACTGAAAATGGTGATCCCAGGATGCATGGACAGGAGGGTATTTGGGAAAGCTATCCCCGTTTTATGGGTATCAGGGATTTCAATGGTGA
>DOZA01000059.1 GCA_003518245.1 Bacteroidales bacterium
CTGGGTCATAACTGGCTTTCAGAGGAGCAGTTTAATGATATACGTGATAAGTATACACCTGAAATAATAAGAAGAGTAGGGGACATGGCACGTAAGGTTGGTGGCCATGGTGGAATGGACTTTATTATGGACTGGAGGCTTATTGATTGTTTGCGCAATGGTTTACCCCTTGACCAGGATGTTTATGATGCAGCCCTTTGGAGCTCAATAAGCCCTCTTAGTGAGTGGTCTGTGGCGAACAGGTCAAATTCAATAGAAGTACCTGACTTTACATGTGGTTCATGGGTAGCTAATAAACCTCATAATATAAACCTTGAAGAAGGAGGTTCAACAGGGGTGAGGAAGCTGGAGAAAGCTGATGCTTCAGTCCAAATGAATGTATAAATAATCAGTAACCTGCTGCCTGCCCATCCTTTCTTGATTCGGAAGCTCCGTAATAGACACCTGTCTCGGGGTCTCTCATTATTGCCTGGTAACCGCCATAGCCACCCAGGTTCCATTGTATCTGGTGTCCTTTTATTATTAGTTTTTGTATTTCCTCCCATCTGAAACCACTTTCAAGGTTGACCTTACCCCCGTCAGTCATTATACCCCCGGTAGGCTGTGAGGAGCCTGTATGGCGTATACGTGGTGCATCACCTGCTTCCTGCAGGTTCATTCCAAAATCTATAATATTTACAACTATCTGTGTATGACCCTGTGGTTGCATGGCTCCGCCCATTACTCCGAAACTTATAAACGGTTTGCCGTCTTTTGTAATGAAAGCAGGAATTATTGTATGGAAGGGTCGTTTCCCCGGAGCATATACATTAAAATGGCCTTCTTCAAGACTGAATAATTCTCCCCTGTCCTGTAAAATAAAACCCAGCCCGGGAGGACACATACCAGAACCCATGCCCCGGTAGTTACTTTGTATGAGTGATACCATATTACCTTCTTTATCGGCTACAGTAAGGTAGATAGTATTACCAGTTTCGGGGTTTCCGGCCTTAACATTCCTTGCTGCCCGGTCAGGATTTATAAGTTTACGCCTTTTGTCAGCATATGTTTTTGAAATCAGCTCCTTTACAGGTATGTCATTAAAAGCCGGGTCGGAATAATATTTAGCCCGGTCTTCAAAAGCCAGCTTTTTAGCTTCAACAAAATGATGAATATATTCTGCAGAACCAAAGCCCATATCTTTAATATTATATCCTTCAAGGATATTAAGCATTTGCAAAACAGCTGTTCCCTGGCCGTTAGGTGGTAATTCCCATACTGTATACCCCCTGTAACCGGTGCTTATTGGTTCCACCCATTCTGAATGATGCCTGGCCAGGTCTTCATATGAAAGGAAGCCGCCCTGTTCCTTCATAAAACCGGAGATTGTGTGTGCTATCGAACCTTTATAAAACTCGTCCCTGCCTTTTTTTGCTATCAGTTCCAGGGTGTTGGCCAGGGCAGGGTTCATGAAAATATCTCCCTTGCGGGGCGAATGGCTTCCTGGCATATATACATCTGCCACATTGGGGTATCTTTTCAGGTTACGGGTACCACTATTTAGATAAAAAGCTATAAGTTCTGATACCGGAAATCCTTCGCGGGCATATGTAATTGCTGGTTGGAGTATATCTTCCATAGGTATTTTGCCAAACATGCCGTGCATCTCAAACCATCCGTCTACACAGCCTGGTACTGAAACAGGAAGAGGTCCGGTAGCAGGAATATATTCATATCCCTTTTCATTGAAATAATCAAGTTTAAGTGATCGTGGTGATCTCCCGCTGCCGTTCAACCCGTAAAGCTTTTGCTTTTCAGCACTCCATATGATAGCAAAAAGATCACCTCCTATACCACAACTTGTAGGTTCAACAAGACCCAGAACAGCATTGGCTGCTATTGCAGCATCAATAGCATTTCCTCCTTTCTTAAGTATATCAATTGCTACCTGTGTGGCTAATGGCTGACTTGTACATGCCATGCCGTTAACTGCTATAACTTCAGAACGGGTGGTAAAATCATGACCTGTTATCCTGTCCTGGCTGTAAACTGCAACAGGAAGAATTAATATCAGGCAGAATATGAGAGATTTTTTCATGATAAGCTTTTTTTGTGATTGTAACAAAATTAAACTAATTGGACTAATTTGAAAACTGTTCGTTATATTAATCCTGTTATAAATCCTGTGAGGGATTTTATTTTTTACTTGTAAAGATTAAGATATGAAAAGCTATAACAGGTTATCTGGAAACCTTGCTTGATACTGATATTGATCAGTATCAATCAAGATTGCTCATGTCAAAAACGAAAACACAGGCAATGAAACTTTCTGAACTGATAGATCATATATTGGTACTGAATAAACTGGAAGAGGGATCAGGGTATTATAAAACTGAGAATGTTCCAATATTTGATGTGATCAGAGGGGTGGTTGACAGTATGCGAATTAAACTCGAATCTAAGGAGATGCAGGTAAAAATTGATATCGACGAAAAACTTGTTTTGAGAGCTAACAGGATACTACTGCATTCAATTTATCAGAATCTTATAATACTGCAATCATTATTTTTCTTCAGGTATGTTTTTAGTATTACCTGTATATCATTATTATCTGCTGCCTTTTTTATACTATCATGCAGTGCCTGCAGCCCAAATCCCATCTGGTTAATATCAAAAACGCCATAACCTGCATATTCCTACCTGCCTTTGGAAACAGCCGTTGTCCGATTTATAAAGCCCGCAGAGTTGTTGGCATAGCTCATATTTATCAACAAGAGACCTTATACTTGACCTTGCGCTTCCCCTTGATGTAAATACCGAAAGCGGATGAATATTTCTACCCCTGATGTTTTTTATTTCAAAGACTATGTATCCTTTATCATTGCGTGAAGAAAATACACCCCATGTGTAGCCGTTTCTCCTCTGTGCACGGTTATAGACAGGTTTATTTTGTTTTATCTCTTCTGATTCCTTTAATAGTGCAATTAGCTCATTACCTGTTAGTTCATAATCAATATCGACTATCTCATCACGCATCTTCATGGCCCTTTTTGAAGTATTATTTGATAAATGGCTCATTACCCTCTGGTGAATATTCTTACTTTTTCCAATATAAATAAGCTGCTTATCAGTATTGTAAAAATAGTATACTCCTGGTTCTTCAGGAATATCATCGAGTTTCTTTGAATCCAGCGAGGGATTCAGTTTCGATATCTTGCTGTTTCGTATTATACATGGCATATATGATTCCTCATCAGCCTCAAGTAATAATTCAAACAGCTTTACCGTAGCCATGGCATCACCAGAAGCACGATGACGGTCATTTATTTCTATTCCTGGTTCTTTGCATAAATTACCAAGACTGTATGAGCTGTGGCCGGGAAAAAGTTTGCGGCTCAGACTTACCGTGTCGAGTAGTTTCCTTTTATAGCTATATCCTAGATTTTTAAATTCCTGTCGAATAAACGAATAGTCAAACTTTGCATTATGTGCAACCAGTGTTTTGCCATCAGTTATTCCAACTATATCTTTTGCTATCTCATAAAATCTGGGAGATTCTTCAACCATTTCATTGGTGATACCTGTAAGGTTTGTTACAAAATGCGGAATATTCCTTTCCGGATTAACAAGGCTGCAAAACTCATCGATTATTTTTTTACCATCGTATATGTATATGGCTATCTCGGTTATCCTTTCCTTCCATGGACTGCCTCCTGTAGTTTCTATGTCAACTATAACATACAAATGATCAAAATAGATGCTAATATATGTAGTTTTTAAGTCCCTTTGAAAATAAGTTATTATTTTTATGATTGAATAAGCATTATTATGAGTGAGTGTGTAAGCAAGGAATTCATAGAGAATGGCATAGTTAGAGACAGGGCTGATTTTGATCTCAGTAAGATATTTGAGAATGAGGTAATTTATGAGGTGATCAGGATAAGGGAGGGAATACCTGTCTTTCTGCATGATCACTACCAACGGCTTGTAAACAGTGCATCTCTTAATGGGAATAAATTACTATATGGATTCGATGAACTGAAAGGACAGATACTGAAACTTATTGAACTGAGTGACATAGTCGAAGGGAATATCAAGATAAGCCTCAAATATTCAGAATCATATACCGGCTGCCTGGTTTACTATGTTGATGCTCAGTATCCCGGACCTGAAATGTATGTAAACGGTGTTAAAGGTATATTATATTATGCTGAAAGGCGTAACCCCGTTATTAAAATCTTTAATCACAAATTAAGGTCGTCTATATATAATAAACTGATACAAACAAATGCTTATGAAGCACTCCTGGTTAACAGGAACGGTTATATAACAGAGGGAAGCAGATCAAATATTTTCTTTATAAAAGATAATGAAATAATTACAGCACCTGATGATTGCGTGTTGGGGGGTATAACCAGAAAAAAGATACTGGCTATAATTAAAAATGAAGAATTCAATATTGACTTCAGATGCCTGCATATCGATGAGCTGGGGACAGTAGATTCTTTGTTTATGACAGGTACCTCTCCTGATGTATTGCCTTTCAAAGAAATAGAGAATTATAGTTACACTATTGAAAATGATATGCTTAATCTTATTACCGGAAAGTATAAGAGTTTAATAGATTTTCATTTAAGGAAATTTAATAAATGATCATTGATAATTATTAAGTAAATAATATAGATAATATGGCAAATATCCGGGACATGAAGAAAGATATTGATTACCTTGTTTATGAAGTTGTTTCTGATTGTTTTACAGCTATGAGTATAAATCAGAAAGAATCTGTTTCTGATGATCTGGCTGAGATAGTATCAGATGCTGTGAAGCTCAGGAATGATTTGTTCTCAAGAGCCAGGTACAGGGTTGATAATAGCAAACCTGAGAGCCCAAAGCAATACTATCGTAAAATGCGAAGTGAGCTGGTGACACGGATTGATGGACTATTCGTAAGATTAAGCAAGGTTATTGGTTCCTGAAGTACTTGTAAATCAAACGACCACATTTTGAGCATCTGCCGTCAACCGTATTACGATGGCTTAAAAAGTAACCACTGCGCGAGGTAATAATCGAACCACAGTCAGGGCATACTGTATCCATTATACCAGGAATGTGAATATTTCCCGGGTAAACAAAGTTCAGTTTTTCTTTTGCTATATTATACATATCCTGAATGGTAGATGTCGGTGTGGGAGGAGCTGAAAAATTAAAATTCGGAAAATACCTGCTGAGATGCAGTACTATATCAGACCCCAGGTTTTTATCCAGCCATGATACGCAATCCCTGAATTCATCCCTGTTGTCGTTATAGCCAGGAATAATAAGGTATGTGATCTCAAGATGTTTACCTGCAAGGTGAATATCCTTAATGGTATTTAATACCGGTTTTAACCTTGACCCTGTATATTCTCTGTAGAAATCATCATTAAAAGCTTTCAGATCAATATTAAAGGCATCTATGTATTCAATAAGCTCCTTAAGGGGTGCCTTGTTTATAAAACCATTACTCACCATTACAGTTGAGAGACCTGATTCTTTTGCTTTAACAGCCATATCCATCATGAATTCATACCAGACTATAGGTTCATTATATGTAAAGGCAAGCCCAATATTTGATTCTGTTTCCAGTGCTTCTTTAAGAATCTGAGATGGACTTATTATATTTTTTCTCCTGTTAATTACACTTGCAGATGGTTGCGATATTTCATGGTTCTGGCAGAAAGAGCATGTCATATTACAGCCAAATGATCCTATTGACAGTATCCGTTTGCCAGGATAGAAATGATACAATGGTTTCTTCTCTATGGGATCAACAGCCAGTGACGAGACATTACCGTATACCTCTGTTTGTAAAATACCGCCGATATTTTTCCTGACCAGGCATTTGCCTTGTTCACCCGGTTTAATATGACAGTTATGTGGACAAAGCACACATCTTATATCGCCATCTTCGAGTAATTTATAATATAAAGCTTTCATGCTCTGCTTTTTTTTATAAAGTTAGTAAATTATGTTAGATTGGTATTTGGTTCAATTGAACAGAAGTAATAAATTTGCGTATTCTCAAATAACATAATACAATAATCATTATAAATGACAGGTAAGACTAATTATAGCAACAGCCAGCTGACCTTGCTGGTTGTGCTGCGCGTTTTAATAGGATGGCATTTTCTTTACGAGGGTTTATCAAAGCTTGTGAATCCTGACTGGTCTTCGGTTGCTTTTCTGCTGGATTCAAAAGGTGTATTTTCCTCCTTATTCTCTTCTCTGGCAACGAATCCTAATGTTTTAAAAATAGTTGATTTTATGAATATCTGGGGTCTTATACTCATAGGGTTGGGATTAATATTGGGATTATTTACACGAATTTCTATCATTGCCGGAATTGCATTACTCGGGATATATTACCTGTCACATCCCCCAATGGTAGGATTCTCCTTTTCTGTTCCCTCGGAAGGGTCTTACCTGTGGGTGAACAAAAACCTTATTGAGTTGGCAGCACTGTCAGTACTACTTGTTTTTCCTACATGGAAGAAAACAGGAATTGACAGGTTCATATTTTAAAGATAGTTACAGATATGAGTGATAATACTGAGAATAATAATGGACGTTCAGGAATAAGCAGGCGTGATATTTTAAAAGGTATGGCTACGGTTCCTGTTCTTGGAGCATTTGCTTATGCTTTTTACAGAAAGAGAAAACATACAAGGCAGATCAGAAACAGTATCCTGGAAAATATTAACCTATCCACTGATGATAATGAAGTACCTGTTGCAAATTCACAGGGCAAAAAGATAAGGCTTGGATTAATTGGATTTGGAATAAGAGGTCCGCAGATAGCAAAAGCCGCAGGTTTTCTACATCCTGAAAATGTTGAATCAATGAAAAAGGGTGCAGAGGCTAATAGTGCTGATAGCAGGTACCAGGAATTTATAAATCAGGAAGATCTGAATGTGGAGGTGACAGCTGTATGTGATATATTTACGGTATACGCCAAAAAGGCACAGGAAACAGGTGCTAATATTGAAAGGAAAGGTGAAGGTTTTAAACCGCAACAGATACCCGTTATATATAATGACTATCGGGAGCTTATCGCTGACAGTAATGTTGATGCTGTTATTATTGCCACTCCTGATCACTGGCATGCCCACATGGCTATAGAAGCAGCCAGGGCAGGCAAGCATATATATTGTGAGAAACCTATGAGCTGGTCGGTTGAAGAAACCTATCAGCTAAGAAAGACGATAAAGGAAACAGGAGTTGTATTTCAGCTGGGTCACCAGGGAAGGCAGACCGAGGCATATAATAAAGCCAGGGAGGTAATTGATAATAATATAATAGGCAGTGTAAATCTGATAGAAGTTACCACTAACAGGAATACACCCAATGGGGCATGGGTTTATCCTATTCATCCGGAAGCTAACCCCGGGACAATAGACTGGCCTAAATTTATAGGTCAGGCTCCATGGCACAAATTCAGCCTAGAACGCTTCTTCAGGTGGAGATGCTGGTGGGATTACAGCACAGGCCTGTCAGGCGATCTTCTTACTCATGAATATGATGCTATGAATCAGATACTTGGCCTTGGAATACCGGATAAGGCCGTTTCCTCAGGGGGTATATACCATTTTAAAGATGGCCGGACCGTGCCTGATGTATTGCATACAGTGTTCGAATATGATGCATATGACCTGGCAATGGTTTACAGTGCCACCCTTGCCAACAGTAAATCAAGAGGCAAGGTAATAATGGGACATGATGGATATATGGAAGTAGGTAACTCATTGACTGTTTATGCTGACAGAGATTCGACCAGATACAGGGATAAATTAAAGAAGGGGATTATTGATCCCTCATTACCTATATTATCATATGTGCAGGGTAAGAAAAACATTGACGCAGTTACTTCAGCCACCGAGCAATATTTTGCCGGGAGAGGATTACTGTATACCTACAGGGGTGGTAAAAGGGTAGATACCACTCATCTACATATTAAAGAATGGCTTGATTGTATACGGACGGGAGAAACACCATCATGTAATATAGATAGGGGCTTTGATGAAGCAATTACCGCTCATATGGGTACAATGGCCTATCGTGAGGGGAGAAGAGTACTATGGGACCACGAAAATGAAAAGATAGTTTGATAAACAATTAAAAAACAAGATAATGGAAAGACGAAGATTTATTAAAACTACAATTGCGGGAGCTGCTTTTACTATGGTTGCTCCTACATATGGATGTACTAAAGAAGAAAAAATGACAGGCTTGATCCTTTATACACTTAGAAATGAGATGAATAAAGATCCTGAGGCTACTCTCGATAGGGTAGCTGAAATAGGTTACAACTGGCTTGAAGCTGCTTCCTATGCCAATGGTAAATTTTACGGTATGAAACCTTCTGACTTCAAGAAGATGATAGAAAGCAGGGGGATGAAGCTTATTAGCAGTCATAACGGATTAAGCCCTGATAACCTCGAGGAGGTTATAGGAGCAGCTGCCGAGGCCGGATTACAATATCTGGTTATTCCCTCGCTGCCTCATGAAATGTTTAAAAGCACGGATGGCTTAAAAAAAGCATCTGAATTTATGAATATGGCAGGGGAAAGATGCCGTGAAAATGGAATAAGACTAGGATTTCATAATCACTGGGCTGAATTTGAACCTGTTGATGGACAGGTACCTTATGACGTATTTATGAAAAACACTGAGTCTGAGCTGGTAACCTTCGAGCTTGATATTGCCTGGATAACCAGGTCAGGTAACAGCCCGGTTGATTATTTTAATAAATACCCGGGCCGTTTCGAATTATTTCATGTTAAAGACCTTTCGAAAGAAAAGAATGATGCTACTCTCGGTAAGGGAATAATTGATTTTAAACCAATATTTGCAGAGGCTGATACAGCTGGTATGAAATTTTTCTTTGTGGAACAGGATAATTGCCGCACACATACACCTCTGGAAAGCATTGAGATAAGCAGGAATTATCTGCTCAATAATATTCTTTAGCAGTTGTTACAGGTGAACATTAAATGACAATGATGCTGTTATGAAGCGATGGAACAGAACAGTACCCGTACTGCTCTGTTCATAAAATCATAATTATACATCAGCCCATTCTTCTTCCCTGGATGATCTTACAACTGCATCAAGGAACTGCATGCCTCGTATGCCATCATCTATCCCGGGATAATCGTATTGTTGATCATGTTGCCGGCCTTCTTTAAGAGCTATAAGGTTAATGGCAAAATTCCTGTATAAATTAGCAAATGCTTCTATAAATCCCTCTGGATGACCTGCCGGCAACCGGTTGTGCTTGCTGGCAGTACTCCCAATGGCCTCGTAGCCTGTGCCTGTACGGTATACCTGCATAGGTGCGTCTTTCCATCTTAAAAGCAAGCTGTTGGGTTCCATCTGCTTCCATCCCAGGCTGCCTTTTGTTCCGTATACCCTTATGCTTAAACTGTTTTCTTCACCCAGAGCTACCTGGCTGGCTACAAGGCTGCCTTTTATACCTTCTTCAAAATTAAGGATTACAGTAGCGTCATCATCCAGCAGCCGTCCTTCAACAAAAGTGTTCAGCTGTGAATATAGTTTCTTTACCCTCTTACCGGTTATATACTCTGATAATTGAAAGGCATGTGTTCCTATATCACCCATACATCCTGCCATACCGGCCTTTGACGGGTCGGCTCTCCATACAGCCTGTTTGTTACCCTTATCTTCTTCCTTATCTGATAACCATCCCTGTAAATACTCAACAACTACTTTGCGTATTGTCCCAAGTTCACCATTACAGACCATTTCCCTGGCTTTTTTTACCATGGGGTATCCTGTATAATTATGTGTCAGGCAGAAAAGGGTATTACGTTTATCAATGGCATTCTTAAGTTCGAGAGCTTCTTCAACCTCAAGGCATAGAGGTTTATCACAAACGATATGAAATCCTGCTTTAATCGATTCAAGTGCCGGCTTAAAATGCAGATAATTGGGAGTTGTTATGCATACAAAATCGGGTTTTTTGCTTTCAGAAAGACTACTTTCATTTTTTATCATGTCCTGCCAGCTGGCATAGACACGCTCCTTAGAAAGTCCATATTCCTTCCCGCTTCTGGCAGAAATTACAGGATCACTGCTGAATGCCCCGGCCACAAGTTCAATTTTATTATCCATCCTGGCAGCCATAAGGTGTACAGGTCCGATGAATGAACCTGTTCCACCGCCAATCATTGCCATTTTAAGTCTCATAAAGATTCGTTTTTATAGATGATCTTAATTTTATTTATTTCAGCATACTCACTCAGGAAACCCATTATTCTCTGACCCTGAACAGGGTATTTGAGTCCCGGTTTTATTCTTATCCTTTTTGAATTATTTAAGTGAATTACCATATCAAATGGCCTGATTTCCAGATAAGTAATATTGTCTCGCCGGATTTTTTTCGCCGGCAGAAGGCTGTTTTGCCTGATGATGATATTTTCGCCTTCTTTTTTTAAATAGCGTTTTGCATAACCCAGGCCTGAATATATCTGGTAAATACCAAATAAGAAGAGAAATATGCTGCCGGCCCAGAATATTTTTTCATTATCAGGATATTTGATAAGAAAAACTGTCCACCAGCCTGCTGTGAAAATGCAAAGCAGACCAAAAATAAAAACTACTATACGTACTAATATTTTGTTTTCCTTTTCTCCCAATAAAATAGTCTGATCATTCATAATTTTTATATTGATCTGCAATTTATTCTTTTTTGATGATTATATAAAGGTAATTTTTACGATTATATCAGTGTTAATTCTTATGTTTTTTTTAATTTTAGAAGTTTCAAAACTAAAATACACCTAATGATGAAAGAAAAGTCAAATAAGATTTCAAGGCGTTCATTTATCGGGAAAACAACAGCAGCTGCTGCGGGACTTACAGTTTTACCCAGCTCTGTGGTTAGCGGACTGGGTCATATCCCCCCAAGTGATAAACTTAATATTGCCGGTATAGGAATAGGAGGCATGGGTAATGCCAACCTTATGAACCTTAAGGATAAAGAGAATATTGTTGCTGTTTGTGATGTAGACTGGGATTATGCAATGCCAAAGTTTAAAAATTATCCCAAAGCCGAGCGCTACTGGGATTTCAGGAAGATGTACGATGAGATGGGGAAAGATATTGATGCTGTTGTCATAGCCACTGCTGATCATACTCATGCAATAACGGCAGCAAATGCAATTGACATGGGTAAACATGTTTACCTGCAGAAGCCCCTCACTCATACTGTTTATGAGTCACGTTTACTTACAAAACTTGCTGAAAAACATAAGGTTGCCACACAGATGGGTAATCAGGGCTCATCTGGTGAAGGAGTTAATAAGGTTGTAGAATGGATACAAAATGGAGAGATAGGTGATGTAACGAAGGTTGAAGCTTTCACCGACCGTCCAATATGGCCCCAGGGTCTGAACAGGCCGGCTGAAAAAATGGATGTGCCTGAAACACTTAACTGGGATCTGTTCATCGGACCGGCTAAGTGGAGGCCTTATCATAGTATTTATACACCGTGGAATTGGCGTGGATGGTGGGATTTTGGTACGGGCGCCCTGGGTGATATGGCATGTCATATACTACATCCCGTATTTGTAGGGTTAAAACTCAAATACCCTGTTAAGGTGCAGGGAAGTTCAACATTATTGCTTACCGACTGCGCACCGAATGCTGAAATGGTAAAACTTACTTATCCTGCACGTCCTGACAGGCCTGATTATAAGATCAGCCTCCCAGAAGTGGAAGTGACATGGTATGATGGAGGATTACAGCCGATGAAACCGGAAGGATGGCCAGAGGGTAAAAGCATGAATGATGCAGGTGGAGGAGTTATTTTCCATGGTACAAAAGATAAGCTTATCTGTGGGTGTTATGGTAAGGATCCATGGCTGCTTTCCGGCCGTGAACCGGATTCACCTAAAACACAACGCAGGGTAACAGTCAGTCATGAAGCCGACTGGGCACGTGCCTGCAAGGAAAATCCTGAAAATCGCGTTCCTTCTAAATCTGACTTTGCTGAAGCAGGTCCTTTCAATGAAATGGTGGTAATGGGTGTACTGGCTGTCAGGTTGCAGGGACTGAATAAAGAACTGGAATGGGATGGTGAAAAGATGGAATTTACCAATATCAATAACAAAGAGGAGATAAAAATCGTTGTTGAAGATCATTTCACTATAAAGGATGGACACCCAACCTTTAGTAAGAAATGGACAGACCCCATGAATGCTAAAGAATTTGCCGGGGAGATGATAAAACATACTTATCGTGATGACTGGTCATTGCCCGCAATGCCATAATATGAAAAAATATTTAATCTTTAAAACCTGTTAATATGAGAATAATTAATATTTTGCTTGTCTTTTTACTTGTAATGTTCCTAAATACATCATGCGGTTCATCAGGAGGTAATAAGGCAGAAAAAGATGCTGAAGAAGAAGAATGGATAGCTCTGTTCGATGGTACTTCAACGGAAAATTTCAGAGGATATGGCCAGGAAACTTTCCCTGAGAAAGGCTGGGAAGTAGTTGATGGTACATTGCATGTTATAGGATCAGGAAAAGGTGAAGCCGGTGGTGGTGGTGGTGATATAATCACCAGGGAAAAATACAGTAATTTTGAGCTTTCACTGGAATGGAAAGTGTCAGAAGGTGGAAACAGTGGTATTTTCTACCTGGCGCAGGAACTTGAAGGTAAACCAATTTATATGTCCTCGCCTGAAATGCAGATATTAGATAATGAGAGGCATATTGATGCAAATCTTGGTAAAGATGGTAATCGCAAGGCAGGATCATTATATGACCTTATTCCTGCGGTACCTCAGAATTCAAAGCCTGCGGGTGAGTGGAACCATGTTAAGATAATGGTCTTCAAAGGCACTGTCGTTCACTGGATGAATGGAGAAAATGTTCTTGAATATCATCTGTGGACTGATCAATGGAAAGAGATGTGTGCCAATTCAAAATTTGCTGAATGGCCTGAATTTATCAATACCGCCGAGGAAGGATACATTGGTCTGCAGGATCATGGCGATGACGTCTGGTTCAGGAATATTAAAATCAGGAAGCTGTAATCACCTTTGAAGAAGGTCGTTACGGGCAGTTAGGACCGGGAGGGTGTTAGACTTGTGTATCAGGATTGCCTTTTAATCCTATTTCCTCAGCTACTTCACGCATCCCGTTTATACAGTCTTGAATTAATTCGGGCAGCTCTGCATTAAGCAGGGCTGCTCCTTTTTCAATGATAGACCTGTCAACACCGGCAGCAAAACGCTTATCATTCCATTTCTTCCTGACAGATTTTACTTTCATGTCAAGCACACTCTTAGATGGACGTACCAGTGCAGTTGTTGTAACCAGCCCCGTAAGTTCATCCATGGCATATAGAGTTTTTTCCATCTGACTAACCGGTTCAACATCAGTAACTATTCCCCAGCCATGGCTCAAAATAGCCCTGATATATCCTTCAGGCCAGTTGTTTTCTTTCAGTATCTCTTCTGTTTTCTTGCAATGCTGTTCAGGATACATCTCATAATCAAGGTCATGCATAAAACCAATTATTCCCCATTTTTCTTCATCTTCTCC
>DOZA01000353.1 GCA_003518245.1 Bacteroidales bacterium
CTTTGTCGATATGGGTAACCGTGCAGCAGATATTAACCCTGCTGATATTGAAGAAATCACAGTTCTTAAAGGTGGTAACGCAGCTGCTCTATATGGTGCACGAGGTGCAAATGGTGTAGTTCTGATTACTACCAAGACTGGAAGCAAAAGAGGTTTTTCTGTAGAACTGGAGAACACCACAAGTTTCAGTTCGCCTCTAAGGCTTCCAACTTTCCAGAATCAATATGGTCAGGGCGGTGGCGGACAATACTGGTATTATGATGGTCTGAATGGCGGTAAAAATGATGGTGTGGATGAAAGTTTTGGCCCCGAGCTTGACTATGTTGTTAAGGCTGAAGATATACAACCGGGAGGAAAAATGTATTGGGCTATCGAGGCAGGATTTCCTCAGACAGTTGGCCAAATACTCAAGCTCCCCCAGTTTAACAGCCCGATAGATCCTGTTTCAGGAGAAAGAATACCTATTCCCTGGATATCTCATCCTGATAATGTAAAGAATTTCTATGAAACAGGAGTTAAAAGTATAACCAGTGTATCACTGAGCAATGGTGGTGACTGGGGAACTGTAAGGTTATCGCTGACTAATTCGGATGAGAAAGGCATGGTGCCCAATACCACCCAGGTCAAAAATACAGTTAGTTTTTCAGGTCAAACAAACCTTACTGAAAAACTTTCATTTGATATCAGGGGCTCTTATCTAAATTTGCAAGGAAACCCGAATGGTTCAGGTTATACATTTGCTAATATTGGTATGCAGACAATATGGGGAGCAAGACAGGTCGACTGGGCATGGTTGAAGGATAATATTGAAACTGAGGAAGGACGACCAATAAGCTGGATAAACAGGTGGCATAATAACCCCTATTGGATGCAGTACAAAAACCTCAACCCAACGAAGGAAAACAGGGTAATTGGAGTAGCTTCAGTTAATTACCAGTTTACTGACTGGCTCAGCCTGATGGGAAGAATAGGTACTGATGCTTCAAGTCAGCAAGTGGAGATGATCAGGGCATATTATGGTCTTAATGATAAGGAAGGTCGGTATGAAGTAACTAATTACACAAGGCAGGAGATAAATGCTGATTTCCTGTTGTCCGCTAATAAGGATATAACTTCCGATCTTACATTAAGAGGTAATTTTGGTGGAAACATCATGAATAAGCAATTCAGGAAACAAGGATCTTATGTAAGCAAACTTGTTGTTCCTGATAATTATTCACTGGCCAATGCAAAAGAATCCCCAACTACAGAGTATTATAAGACTGAAAAGGAAATTCAGAGTCTTTATGGTGCTGTTTCAGTCGAGTTCATGGATCAGTTATTCCTTGATTTAACAGGTAGAAATGACTGGTCATCTACCTTGCCTGTAGATGCGAATTCATATTTCTATCCTTCAGCCACTTTAAGCTGGATATTTACCGAAACATTCGGACTTGACCCAAGTGTCTTTAGCTTTGGTAAAATACGGTACGGCTGGGCACAGGTTGGTAATGATACTGATCCTTACAGGCTTGATTTAATTTATGGTGCCGGTAATCCTTATGGCGGTAACCCTCGCTATAGCATCGGAAATACTATGCCTCCTATAGGTCTGAAAAACGAATTGATAACCTCAAATGAATTAGGTCTGGACCTGAAATTCTTCAATAACCGCTTTGGTATAGATCTGACATTTTATAAATCATCAGCAAAAAATCAGATTCTGAGTGCTGCAGTCTCACCAACATCAGGTTATAGTTCTCAGCTTATTAATGCAGGACAGATTGACAACCAGGGTGTTGAAATAATGTTGATGGCAACACCTGTTCGTTCGAGTGATTTCTCATGGGACGTAATGGTTAACTGGAGTACAAACAAAAACAAAGTTGTTGAACTTCTAGGAGATATTGAATCACTGGAATTATACAGAACTGAAGGTAATCAAGTTGCGGTTATAGCAGGTATTGATGGAGCCTATGGCGATATGATGGGTAAAGGATATGTTTATCATGAAAATGGCAAAATAATTGTCGGTGAAAATGGTATTCCATTAATTGGAGAAATAACAAAACTCGGTAATGTCATGCCTGACTGGCTTGCCAGTATTAATAACTCATTTTCCTACAAGGGTTTTAATTTTAGTTTTCTTATTGATTCAAGGGTTGGTGGAGAAATTTATTCCAGAACAGACCAGGATGGCTGGGCTACCGGTGTACTTATGAGCACTGTTGGAAACAATCCAAAGGGAAATCCTGTAAGAGACCCTGTTGAGGTTGGCGGTGGTTATTTATTTGATGGTGTATTTGAAGATGGTACTCCCAATGATGTCTATTTAAACCTGGACAATGTTCGTTGGAACCAGGCCTTTTTTACAATCGCTGATAGGTGGTTATTTGATGCCACTTATGTCAAATTGCGAGAAGTGTCACTATCATATTCACTTCCCAGGAACGTGGTTAGTAAAATAAACCTCAGTGGAATAGATATTGGTTTATTTGCACGTAATGTTGCTATATTATTTTCACATACTGAAAATTTGGACCCTGAAGTTTCAAACAGGGATGCAAGTGGTTACTCACAGGGCTCAGTATATGCTTCTAATCCATCAGCAAGGAATATTGGTTTCAGAGTGAGATTTACTTACTAATACTGGTTGAATCAGAATTTTGGAAAACTTTAAAAAGTACATAAAAAGAAAAAAAATATATTGAAATCGTTTCTTGCAATTATAATTGGACTGGCAATGTTTGCCTGTACAGAGGATTTTGAAGAAATGAATAACAATCCGAACCAATTAACAGGAGTACCCTATACTGCCCTGCTGACAGGAGCAGAACTTAGTGTGACCGGCACACATGCAGATTTTGGTGCG
The DNA here is from genome assembly GCA_003518245.1 of Bacteroidales bacterium. Taxonomy (GTDB): domain Bacteria; phylum Bacteroidota; class Bacteroidia; order Bacteroidales; family VadinHA17; genus UBA9300. The sequence goes on from DOZA01000353.1 coordinate 2,852, forward strand.
TTTGGTACGTCCAGATGGGTACGTTATAATGCACGAGATGTGTATGTACATGGTGACAGGTACACGATTACAGGTGATGGTACGAACTTTAACTATTATAGTGGGCATTTGAAGGATCTCAAAAATGCTATGGAACAGGCTTCTGAAGCCGGGGATGATAATACACTTGCAGTAATGAAGATCTTAACTGCATACGCATATCAGAATATTACTGACTGGTTCGGTGATATACCTTATACCGAAGCTATGATGGGAGATGATCCTGATAATCCAAATATCACACCCAAGTATGACAGCCAGGAAAGTATTTATACTGACCTTATCACACAGCTGAAAGCCGCAAATGCAATGATAGATCCGGATGATAATATTGGTAGCGCTGATGTTATCTTCAATGGCGATATGATGATGTGGAAAAGATTCTGTAACTCGTTATTATTACGGATTTATATGAGGATATCAAATGTGTCAGCTGCAGTAGCACAGGCAGGAATCGAAGAGATAATAGCCAGCCCTGCAACATACCCGATAATTACATCTGTAGATAATGCTGCATTTAAATACTGGTTACCTGAGGATGATATATACAGAAGTCCATACTGGATAAATCCTGCAAATAATCCTAAAAGCGTATCTGAGGTGGTAATGGCAGAATTCCTGGTAGAATCTCTGAAGGACAGGAACGATCCACGGTTGCCAGTATACGCCGAACCAGCTTTAAACAGCGGTGAATATGTTGGAAACCCATTAGGTCAGTT
>DOZA01000381.1 GCA_003518245.1 Bacteroidales bacterium
TACATTTGTTGAGGGCAGGTTCAGAATCCCTGTTTCTCTACGGTACTCTACAGCATCATTGATCCTTTCACGGTAAAAATCTGCATCTATTATTGTATCGCTGAATGTTAATATCCTGACAGCTATGGAACCAGGCTGGTAATGCCCCCTGGCCAGAAATGTATCTTTGTTATCAAATACATCAACTACATCGCCCTCAGCAGGTTGTCCATGGATTTTCTTTATTGCACCACTGAATATCCAGGGATGGCGACGGAATACCGACTGGTCTTTTCCCGACTTAAGTATAATTTTTTTGCTACTTATCATTTTAATTTATCCAGGATTATTTTTGCTAAGCTTTTTATAGATCTCATAACAGACCCATGCATCTGTAGCTGCATAATTGATCTGGGCATCACTCAGATCATCTGCCTCCCAGTTTGACACCTGTTGCCTTTTAGATATTCTGAATCCAAGGACTATAGCAGATAATTTTCTCAGTCCCGAGCTGGCAATACCAAAATCCTTAACATATTCCTGCAACTCAATAAAACCATCATCCTCAAAGTTATTTATATCTTTCAGTCCTTTTATATCATCATGTATAGCCACGCCCACTTTAGTAACAGACTTATCTTCAAGTATATCAGTCAGTACAAGAGGCAGGCCTATCTGGTTCAGCCTGTACAGGAAAGCTGTCTGGCTATCAGATAATTGCAGTAGGGCAATCCCGTTCTTTTTACCTTTTTTAAATGTCGGTTTTGTTTCGGTGTCAAATCCCAGAACACTGGACGATTTCAACCTCTCAATACTTGACTTGAGTTTACTAAAACTATCAACAACCACTATTTCGCCCTGGAATCCTGATACCGGGTATTCTGCAAGTTCGCTTTTTTCAATATTTTCTTTAAATGTCATCATCATTCTCCTTCCTGAATTCATCCTGGCGGCGTGTTATTATCCAATCTGATTTATCTGTCTTATTTTGTGATATAGATGTGTCTTCTCCGATTTTTTCAGGATCGATAAGGGCAAAATGTATGGATCTTATTGTATTAACCAGTTTCTGTCCCCAGTAAATCCTGAAACTTTCTTTACACTCCCGTAAGGCATCATTCATAAGTTCAACAGTACCAATACGGTATACCATGAGGAAATCTTTTATATCCTGGTATATATCAGCAAGATTCTCAGCTATGTCACTATAAATCAGTTCTTCGGTTGATTCCTTATCAGGATTAACATCCAGGTAATCATTTGCAGCACCAATTTTAAATGTAAGAGTATTCTTTATTGCCTGCCAGTCTTCTTCCCTGACAAATTTTTCAATATCTTCATCAATTTTCGTCTCAATATCAGGAAGATATAGTGATTTCATATAAAGCAGTGGCAATAATTTCTGAAGCACTGCAAGCAGGTTTTTCCCATCAGTTGAAGAAGCTTCTTCAAGAAATCTGCAATATTCATTTGCTACCGCTGTAAATTCAATTACTTCTTTTGAATAAACTATATTCTCGTCCATTGAAAATATTTTGTCACAAAATTATTCAAATAAATGATATATACGAAAAGGGTTGAATCGCCTGTCTGCCGGCAGGCAGGTTGAGTCGTTGAACCGGGGAGGGTGAGTTTGCAGAAGGGAAGCAAATCCTGCAAGCTTGGTGTATCCAATCGTTTAGCTGTTCCATATTAGGTTTTCAGTATTATCTTTCAATATTTTATCATGATCAAGCAGCCATCGTATTACTTTCACTGCATTTTCTTTTTCCGCATCCAGCCTTTCCATTACCTGTTCTGCTGTCATTCCCTCTTTCTGAAGCATTTCCTTAATTTTGTCCAGTATCAGGTCAAACTCATACTTACTCATGTCCAGTTCATTACGGCTCATACATACATCACACATTCCACACCTGACCGACTCCTGACCGAAATAATCAAGCAACATACTGGCACGGCATTTTGATTTCGAGTTGACATATTTTATCATTTCATCAAGTCTTTCCAGGTATTTATTCATCACATCCCTGTGATTCTCTGGCGATATATACAGGGATTTTCTGTCAAGACGTTCTTCAGTAAATATAATAAGTGCAGTTCTTTTCCCTGGTATATAGTTGATTATATCACGGCTACTCAGATCAACAAAGTATTTATATATTATATCACGTGAGAGTCCTGATTTCCTGGCAAGTATATCTTCGTTCACCGGCACATACTCAGAGAACAATCCGGTATAATTTCTGAGCAGCAGTTTTATGAAGCTATCAAGAGAAGCATTAGCAACCTGGAATTTATAAAGGTCATCACGACTGGCCTTAAAAAACACTCTTGAAGGATTATTCAGTTCTTCTGTAAGTTCAATATAGTTCTCCCTCTCAAGGAACTTAAGGCTATTATATGCCTGTGCAACAGATAGTCTGTATCTGGAAACAAATTCAGCCAGGTTAAAATCGTATACTACATTTTTGCCACTGCCAATGGGTATCTGGAGGTAATTACATAGAAGCTCATAAATATTCTTAATATAATCCACAGGTGGAAATTTCCTGTTGACCCTTTCTTTTGCCCGGCCAATATCGCTCTCGTAAAATATCTGTACAGCCCAGGCTTTTTTCCCATCCCTTCCTGCCCTGCCACTTTCCTGGAAATACGATTCAATGGAATCAGGTATATCCCAGTGAATGACGAACCTGACATCAGCTTTATCAATACCCATACCGAATGCATTTGTAGCCACTATTATTCTTGGTTTACCTGTAGTCCAGGCATTTTGCTTGTATTCTCTCTGCTCAGCATTCAATCCTGCGTGATAGTAATCAGCCGAGATTTTATTTGAAACCAGGAATTGTGCTATTTCCCTGGTTTTTTTCCTGTTCCTGACATATATTATTCCTGATGCTTTAACTTTCTGTAAAGTTTCGAGTATATATTTATTTTTGTCTTCAACCTTGCGAACAAGGTATACCAGGTTTTTTCTTTCGAATCCTGATTTTAAAACATTTTTCTGTCTGAACTCAAGTTTATCCATTATGTCCTCTACCACCCTTGAGGTAGCAGTAGCAGTCAGCGCAAGCATAGGCACATCCTTGCCCACAAGCTTGCGTATTCCGGCAATATGCAGATAGGACGGCCTGAAATCGTAACCCCATTTGGATATACAATGAGCCTCATCAACAGCAACAAGTACAACGTTCATTGCTCTCACTCTCTTTTCAAAAATCTCTGACCTTATTCTTTCCGGTGAGATATATAGAAACTTATAGTCACCATAGATACAGTTATCAAATGCAATATCTATTTCTTCCCTTGTCATGCCTGAATGGATAGCCATTGCCCTTATGTCCATTTTTTTCAGCTTATCAACCTGGTCTTTCATCAAGGCAATAAGGGGTGTAATTACTATACATATCCCATCAGAAGCAATAGCTGGAATCTGGAAAGTAATTGATTTACCACCTCCCGTAGGCATCAACCCAAGGGTATCATAACCTTGCCCAATAGATTTAAGTATATCCTCCTGCAAAGGTCTGAAAGATGTATACCCCCAGTAGCGGGTAAGTATTTTCCGGTATTTGTCCAGGCGGTTCATTGTAAGGTTGTCAACAGGTTAAAAATTACACTATTTATACAAAAATAACAACTGTAATTCAATTTTTTAGCCATCATAAAAAATAAAAGACGGCTATTTAAGCAATCGTCATTTTTTTGTATCTTGTGCCATCAAAATCAAATACAGTTAATATATGTCTTTTCTTGTTGATAAAGTAGTTATGGAGGGTATAACATTTGATGATGTTTTACTTCTACCTTCTTATTCAAAAGTTCTTCCGAGAAAGGTAAATATAAATACAAGATTTACCAAGGATATTACACTGAATACTCCTATAGTATCAGCAGCTATGGATACTGTTACCGAAGCCGAGCTTGCCATTGCAATAGCTCGCGAGGGGGGGATAGGTGTGATACACAAGAATATGTCAATTGAAAAACAGGCTATACAGGTCAGGAAAGTAAAAAGGGCCGAGAATGTTATGATACTTGAACCTGTAAGCATCGGTATTGATTCAACCGTTTCGGAAGCACTTGACCTTATGAAGGAATACAGGATAGGTGGTATACCTGTTATTAAGGATGATAATGTCCTGGTAGGTATAGTTACCAACAGGGATCTGAGGTTTGAACATGAGATGACCAAGAAGATATCCGAAATAATGACCAAGGATCTTATAACCACTGATCAGGAAACAGATCTAGATAAGGCCGCACAAATATTGCAGAAGCATAAGATAGAAAAACTACCTATTGTAAATAACAAGAATCAACTTGTAGGTCTTATTACATATAAAGACATAACCAAAACAAAAGACAGGCCTTCATCATGTAAAGACAAAAAAGGCAGGCTAAGGGTAGCTGCAGCAATAGGCATAGCTCCGGACACTCTTGACAGGGCTGAAGCTCTAATAAAATCCGATGTAGATGCACTGTCAATAGACACCGCACATGCACATACCAAGAATGTGGTGCTCATACTGAAGGAGATAAAAAGAAATTTCCCTGACACACAGATAGTAGCCGGTAATATAGGCACTGCTGAAGCAGCCATAATGCTGGCCGATGAGGGAGCCGATGCGGTAAAAGTAGGCATTGGAC
>DOZA01000088.1 GCA_003518245.1 Bacteroidales bacterium
ACTACAGGAAGATTGACTATGGGGGTCTTGAAATAGAGGATGTGGACGCCAGCAGGCAATATATGATTGATAATTTTGATATCGTTGATAAAAACAGGATAGGTATACTGGGATGGAGCCATGGCGGATTAATAACCCTTCACAATATTTTTGAATATCCTGATAATTATGACGTAGCTTTTGCCGGTGTTCCGGTAAGTGATCTTATTGCTCGTATGGGATACAAAACGCAGAATTACCGCGACCTGTATTCTGCTAAATACCATATAGGTAAGACAGCTTACGAAGATGTGGAGGAATACCGCAGGCGATCACCTGCATGGCAGGCACATAAATATGCGAATAAACCACCCCTGCTGATCCATACTAACACCATTGATGCTGATGTCAATGTCCTGGAAGTGGAACACCTCATAAAATCATTAAAAGCAGAAGGAAAAAAGAACTTCAAATATGAGATCTTCAAGGATATTAAGGGAGGACACTCATTCGACAGGATGGACCATATGACAGCAAAGAATATAAGGCTGAAAATTTATAAACATCTTAATAGCGTGCTGAAACCCGAAAATCCGTTTAATTCAGTTAAGGACCTGCAGAGGGCTGGGTATGTATATGAATAATACCAGATTAACAATATTCGATTTATATAGAGACGCAAGGCCTTGCGTCTTTATATTTATTTTTTTGTTATTTAGTAACATACCGTACAGTGTTATTGCACAGAATGGCAGTGACGCAAAAACATGCATGTCTGCATATATCAATGAATTTGTAAATGATACCACCTTCCGGCATGCAGGGATATCTATCTGTTTCAGAGATATGGAATCAGGGGATATTATAGCACATTATAATAAGAATATGGCCCTGGGCAGTGCCTCTGTGATGAAGCTTGTTACCACAGCCGTAGCTCTTGAAACACTGGGCCCTGATTTCAGATTCTCCACAAGAATTGGTTATGTCGGCAACTTCACCCCAGGGGATTCAATTCTCAAAGGTTGCATAGTAATTAAAGGAGGTGCTGATCCTACTATTCTGTCAGAATATTTCCCGGATCATAATACGGATATTATTGAAAAATGGGCTGATGCAATCGTTAATGCAGGAATAAAAAAGGTAGAAGGATCAGTCCTGGCTGATGCTACAATCTTCAATTACCATCCTGCCCCGGGGGGATGGAACTGGTCTGACCTGGGTAATTATTACGGGGCCGGCAGCCACGGTATCTGCATATTTGATAATATGTACCGTATACATTTTAAAACAGGAAGCATTGGCACAAGACCTGAGATAAAGGGTATTGATCCCGATATACCCGGATTGATAATAGAAAACAGGCTTATATCATACGGTAACAGTGATAACGGTTATGTTTACCTTGAACCGTATGGTGACCATGCAGTGATAAGAGGTGAGATACCCCATGACAGGGACGATTTTGTACTTAAGGCTTCAATACCCGATCCGCCACTGCTGACTGGTATTCTGTTGCAGAAGGAACTGGAAAAAAGAGGGATTATAATTAGTAAGAAAACCACAAGCCTTAGAATCACCCCATCTTTAGCTGAAGAGTACAGGTCATCAGAAAAAGTTATCATAACAACTTCTTGGTCACCCCCACTTTCAGATATAATATCTGTTACCAATACCGAATCTGTTAACCTGTTTGCCGAGCAGCTTATTAAATATATAGGCTTTGCCAATACTATGAAAGAATTCTCTTCAAAAGGAAGCGGATTGAAAGCTATTAATGAATATCTGAACAGTAGTCTTGACAGTACTGAAGGATTGTATATCGTTGACGGAAGCGGTTTATCACGATCAAATGCACTAAGTGCTTCATTTATTACCGGCCTGCTACAATATATGAGGACAGAAGGAAGGTTTGCAGAATATTACTATGAATCATTGCCAGAACCAGGAAAATCAGGAACACTGGAGAATTACTTTAATGATCCGGTATTTGAAGGTAGGCTGAGGGCTAAGAGTGGTACATCAACAAGAATAAGGAACTATGCGGGTTACCTTGAGGTCTCACCCGGCAGGGAAGTTATATTTGCAGTTCTTGTAAACAATTTTGATTGTAGCAGCAGTGAAGTAACCGCGAGAGTAGAGAAATTGCTGAAGGGGGTTATTGAAGATCACTAATCACTTGATACCCCTTTGAAGGGGGTAGGGGGTATAAACGGTTCCTCGTTCTTGGTTCTACCAGATTCAACAATAAACAATTAAACAACCCGGTTCAACAATTCAACAACCTAAACTCCTACAGGTCATACATATCAATCAGGTAAATAAGCGAAGCTATTGCGGCACTACCCAGCTGCATCTCTCTGATATTTACCTGTTCAAAGGTATCATTGGCTGAATGATGAAACCAGAAATACCTCTGTGTATCGGGTATATATCCTATTTGTAAAGCACCAAACCTACCCAAGGGCGATATATCCGATCCACCACCACCGCGGGCGAAGTATCTAATACCGTAGGGCCTGAAATATTTTTCAAGACTGAAAAGTTGTTCCAGTCTTTCATTATCAGCATTACCAAAGCCAAATCCCAGGGGGCTGAGCACACCCCTGTCAGATTCAAGTGCAGCATAATGTATCTCTCCATTCTTTTCTGCTTCATCAGCATATACAGCACCACCTGTGGAGGTCATTTCCTCGTTCATAAACATTACTGCTCTTATGCTTCTCCGGGGCTTTATACCCAGCTCGGTGAATAACCTTATAGTTTCGATAGATTGAACACAACCACCTCCATCATCATGTGCTCCTTCACTTATATCCCAGGCATCAAGATGGCCGCCAACAGTGATATATTCACCAGGCATCTCATTCCCTCTTATTTCGCCTATAACATTATATGAGATTGTGTCAGGATAATTCATGCAGTCAGATAGCAGGTATAGAACTGATTTTTTATCTTTTTTTAACCATCGGGACATGATCTCAGCATCATGCGGTGAAACACATACAGCAGGAATCTCAGGTATATTTTCCTGGTATCTTACCACACCGGTATGTACAAAATCGTGCATAGCCTGGGTGGGTGATCTCACAATTACTGCTTTAGCCCCGTATTTTGCTGCCTCAGATGCTCCGGATATTCTCTGGTTAACTGCTCCCCCGTAACCTGAAAAGGTATTTAACATTGTATTGTCAACAGGCCGGTTAAAAAATATTATCTTACCCTCAATTTCCCCCTCACCCATTTCTTTCAATTCTTCGAACCGGTGTACTTCCATAAGGTTTCCCTCCAATCCATCAGGACCCGTACCTACTGAAAGGCCCAGGGCAGATATTGTTAATTCAATTGAGCCTAACTCAGACTTCAATATTGCCAGTTCATTCCCTCTTTTCCAGTGAGGAACCGGCACTTCCTGTAACCATACTGTGTCAGCACCTGCTTCCTTAAGTGCACCCATGGTATACCTTACGGCATGCAGTGCTTCCTGGGACCCGGGTATCCTACCCTTTGTGTTCTTACAGAGATAAAGCAGGTGTTCCTCCGCTGTATTATCAGTAAGGGCATCATTAAATATTGATTTTATTACCTCTTCCGGAGCCTGGGAATGCGTGGTCAGGAATAATGATAGAGAAAATAGTAAAGTAATAATGTACCTCATGTTAAAACAAAGTAATGATATTAGATTGAATATTAACGATTTATGATTTAAGAATAAAACCCGATTCAACAACTCAACAACTCAACAATACTAAACCCCTCAACAGATCAATCATGCATCGATATTTGCATATTTCGCGTGTTTCTCAATAAATTCCCTTCTGGGAGGCACCTCGTCACCCATAAGCATACTGAATATACGGTCTGCTTCTGCAGCGCTATCTATAGTTACCTGTCTGAGAGTCCTGTTTTCAGGATTCATCGTTGTTTCCCATAGCTGTTCAGCATTCATCTCCCCGAGACCCTTATAGCGCTGTATACGAACATTAGAGTCTTTTCCTTTACCATATTCTTCCACGAAACTCCTGAGTTCTTCATCAGTCCAGCAATAGCGCATATTCTTCCCTTTCTTTACAAGATACAGTGGAGGTGTTGCAATATACAGGTAACCATTTTTAATAAGATCCTGCATATACCTGAAGAAAAATGTCATTATGAGTGTGGCAATATGAGATCCATCAACATCAGCATCGGTCATAATAACAATCTTATGATATCTCAGTTTTTCCAGGTTTAGTGCTTTGCTATCATCTTCTGTTCCTATATTCACTCCCAGGGCGGTAAATATATTTTTTATCTCTTCATTATCGAAGATCTTATGCTGCATAGCCTTTTCCACATTGAGTATCTTACCTCTCAGTGGCATTATTGCCTGGAATTTCCTGTCACGGCCAGCTTTTGCTGTTCCCCCTGCTGAATCACCCTCTACGAGGAATATCTCACAATTCTCGGGGTCACGGTCGGCGCAGTCGGCCAATTTACCCGGCAGCCCTGATCCTGAGAGCACATTCTTACGCTGAACGAGCTCGCGTGCTTTTCGTGCTGCATGCCTTGCAGTAGCAGCCAGTATTACTTTTTGTACTATAGTTTTAGCATCTTTCGGGTTTTCCTCGAGGTAATTGGCTAACATACTGCTTACTGCCTGGTCCACAGCACCCATTACCTCTGAATTCCCCAATTTTGTTTTCGTCTGGCCTTCAAACTGTGGCTCTGCTACCTTTATTGAAACTATAGCTGTTAATCCCTCCCTGAAATCATCGCCATTAATATCAAACTTGAGTTTTGCAGTTAATCCAGACTCCTCGGCATATTTTTTCAGTGTCCGGGTAAGTCCTCTCCTGAAACCTGCAAGGTGGGTACCTCCTTCTATTGTATTTATATTGTTGACATATGAATGAACATTTTCAGAAAAAGATGTATTATACTGTAATGCTATCTCAACGGGAACATTATTTTTCTCTGTAGTAATAAAAATGGTATTTTCAATAAGTCTCTCTCGTGTATTATCAAGGTAATCAACAAATTCCTGCAGGCCTTTTTCAGAATAAAATACATCCTGTCTGAATTTATTCCCGTTACCATTTTCCTGTATCTCTCTCTGATCAAGAATAGTTAGCTTTATGCCTTTATTTAGAAAAGCCAGTTCACGCAACCTGGCGGCAAGCATTTCATACCTGAATTCGGTTTCAGTAAATATACTTCCATCTGGTTTGAAAGTTATTCTGGTACCTGATTTTTCTGTTTTGCCTTTTTCCTCCACTTTAGTCTCAGGTTTACCTTTACTGTACACCTGGCAATACATCTTTCCATCCCTGTGAACTTCGGCACTCATAGTATCCGATAAAGCATTCACAACCGACACACCCACACCGTGTAGACCACCTGAGACTTTATATGATTCCTTGTCAAATTTACCACCTGCATGCAATAATGTCATAACAACTTCAAGT
>DOZA01000189.1 GCA_003518245.1 Bacteroidales bacterium
AGAAAGTGGGTGATGTGACCTTTCTTCACTAAGAATATTTTGTATACTATTATTGAAATTGTAGGCTCTGTTCAATAAACTGTGTCATCACTAAATCTCTCTTTAAATATAATAGATAATTGTGAAGCAATGGTATTGTATACAGGCATATTAAGTAGTCCCGAAAGTTCTGTATACAAATCATAAAGGGAATCAGCCCTCGGCTCTGATTGTTCAGAGGCATCCATAATAAGGTCACCACCTGTTATTACAAAATCCGGTTCCAGGCTGTTTACAGTATCAATGGCCTGCTTAAATCCCAGGTCTGCGTTTTTCTCTGGCTGTACATGTATATCTGTAAGGAATGCAAAGCTAAAGTCCTCCATGCCTCTTATATGCTCAGGCTGGGGATCATTGCAGGAATATACTGAAAATACCAGTATGAAAAATAATATGTATTGTTTGAGCCGTATTATCATATTCTTGAAATATCTCCGGCATATACTAAGAATAATTCTGACAGATTCGTCTGATACACCTTTCTAAGTTACGTATTTTTCTTCATAAGGATTCACAGGATTTTATGCGAATGTGCAAAAACCGGGGTAAAAGTAAAATCTTCAAATAAATATTATCTTAGTGTATTATTCCATGTATTATGAAGAGAGCAATTGTAATAATATTATTAGTTTTTTTGTCTTGTACTTTTACCAGAGGTCAGAAATATGTTAATCCATCGTACAGGTTTTATGCAAATCCAGGTTTTGTAAATATTTCAGAGATCAGCTACGGGGAAGGTTTAATAGTCAGTGACCTGGATGTTACCAACCCTAACAGGTATCTGGGACTTACAAATGTTTTCGGCTACCAGGCAAACAGGAATTTCTTTGGTGGTGTAGGGCTGGGTTATTTTCACTATGATAAGGGAGATCTTATTCCCTTTTACCTGGAATATAAATACAGTGTATATCTTAAGTTGCTAACACCTTACTTTTTTGCTGATGGAGGTATGATCATATCACCTGTCAACTTCAAGGATGAGACCAAGATCTTTATCAATCCCGGGATAGGTATAAGCCGCTATTTTTCTCCCAAGATTGAAGGAACCCTGTCAGCAGGCTTTTCAATACAATCAAGATCAACCATTACCAGCATAGGCTTAATCAATATCAAGCTGGGTATAATATACAGGAAGAATCCATACAGGATGCTAAAGGCAAAAAACAATAAATATTATTACTGATCATAATAGCTTTTAAAATAATATTTGTAATTCACCTTTTTCGGGAATTGCGACTAATTTACTGAGCCCATCCAGGTACTTTGATTCCTTATAAAAAATTCCTATTATTATTCTCCTTATGACATGCAGCAAAATGAAGAATCTTCTCTTATTCATGTTTATTTTCCCCTTACTGTGTTATGGTCAGGATAACCATACCATCAGCGGGAAAATAACTGATATGGAAACTGGAGAAGACCTGATTGGAGTATCGGTACTTATCCCTGCATTGGTTAAAGGTGTTGCCACAAATTCATATGGCTTTTATTCACTATCACTTCCTGAAGGTACATATACAATAACATATAGTTATATGGGATATGAGCCTGTTAAACGTGAATTATATCTTATTAAAAACCAGGTGATAAATATTGAAATGAAACCTGCTGTTATGGGTATTGACGAGGTTACAGTATCATCGGAGAGAGATGACAGGAAAATTTCTTCAACAGGCCTGGGCATTGAAAAGATAAGCATGAAAAATATAGAGCCCTTGCCTGTTATTTTTGGTGAAAAGGATATACTTAAAACCATACAGCTGCTCCCTGGCATAAGTAATTCTACAGAAGGAAGCACCGGTTTCAATGTACGCGGCGGGTCTATGGGGCAGAACCTTATACTGCTTGACGAAGCCCCTGTTTACAGTGCATCACACCTTGCAGGTTTTTTCTCAGTCTTTAACTCGGGAGCTATCAAGGATGCCACAGTATATAAGGGACATATCCCTGCCAGCTTTGGAGGAAGGGCTTCATCAGTGCTTGACATAAAAATGAATAATGGTAATAATAAGGTTTTTAGCATGTCGGGAGGCTTAGGACTGGTATCATCCCGCTTAACCCTGGAAGCACCAATCATTAAGGATAAAATGTCCTTTATCCTGTCAGGCAGAAGGACATATGCTGATCTTCTTGCCAGGGCTGTCATCCCGGATATTATTATCAGGGATGATCTGAAATTCTACTTTTATGATCTTAACGCGAAGCTCAACTACAGTATTAACCCGAAAAACAGGATCTTCCTTTCCGGTTTTTTCGGACAGGATATATTTTCTCTCGGTAATGAAATAGGTACAAGCTGGGGAAATACCACCGGGACATTCAGGTGGAACCATATCTTCAGCGACAGGCTTTTCACGAGGACTTCACTTATATACTCAAGATATAATTACGGGTTTATTTTCGGGCAGACGAGTATGAGGTTAAGAACAGGTATTGAAGATATAATATTCAAGGAGGATGCCACCTGGTATATCAATCCGGAGAATACCTTCAAATTTGGAATTAAATCGACATACCATTATTTCAAACCGGGAGAGCTGACTGTAGCAGGAAATGCATTTTTTGAAATAGCAGCAGATGAGAAGAGAGCTCTTGAGAATGCTGTATATATCCAGAATGAGCAAAAGTTCAATAAAAGATTAAGTGCAAATTACGGTATAAGGGTTTCAGGCTTCAGCCAGGCAGGACCGGCCTGGTTTTATGAATATGAATCAGGGAAAGAACCAGTTGATTCAACTTATTATGACCGTGGAAAACTTGCACATCCCTATTATAGTATTGAACCAAGGCTTGGATTGAATTATATTCTTAACAAGAAAAATTCTTTAAAAATATCATATAACAGGATGTCCCAATACCTGCACCTGTTGTCCAATAATACATCCGGATCACCTGCTGATGTATGGCTTCCCTGCAGCAATAATTTAAAACCTGTTCTTGTAGATCATGTATCTGCCGGTTTCTTCAGGAATTTGGGTAATAATAGTATTGAAACATCAATTGAAGTGTATTATAAAAATATGACCAACACTACTGATTATAAAGATGGTGCCGATATAATATTTGATGAGCATGTGGAATCACAGGTGCTTAAAGGCATGGGACGAAGTTACGGTATTGAGTTATATGCCGGGAAAAAAGATGGCAGGCTAACAGGATGGATAAGCTATACACTATCAAGAACAGAAAATAAAATTGAAGGGATAAATAATTATGACTGGTACCCGGTAAGATATGACAGGACTAGTGATATATCTGTTGTTATAAGCTATAAATTAAGCCGGCGACTTATAATATCCGGCGTTTGGGTATATGCAACAGGCAATGCAGTTACATTTCCCAGCGGTAAATATGTAATTGATAATAACCCTGTACCATTTTATACAGAAAGAAATGGTTATCGTATGCCTGCCTATCATAGGCTTGACATCAGCCTTACAATAAAAGGAAAAGAACAAAAGAAATTTGAATCTGGCTGGGATTTCTCTATATATAATGCCTATAACAGGCATAATGCATATACAATAAGCTTCCGCGAAAGCGAGACATCCTCCGGAACAACGGAAGCAGTAAAGCTGAGCCTGTTTGGTATAGTGCCATCCATAACCTGGAAATTTAAATTTTAGCATAATGACACTACGGCTATTCACGGTTCTGGTAATACTTACTATAATTTCATCATGTGAGGAAGTTATTGATCTGGATCTCAATGATTCCGATCCTGAATTTATTGTTGAAGCTATAATCTATAAAGACTCGGTTTGTAATATACGCTTAACACAAACGACGAGTTATTTTGTTCAGCAGCAACCTGAGGTTGTTGAAGATGCAAGTATTACCATTAGTGACGGTACAGTTTCAGAAGAGCTTAATTACTATGGAAATGGATATTACAGGGG